>NZ_QTSU01000005.1 GCF_003382365.1 Lysobacter silvisoli
TGGTAGGTGTGCACGATCGCCACCGTCACCGACGCGTTGCTCGGGGCGTTGCCGCTACGGCCGGAGACCGTGATCGGGCTCTCCACCGTCGCGTTGTCGCTGATGGTGTAGTCGGCGGTGTTGCTGTAGGTTTGCACGCCGCTGCCGGTCACCGTGACCGAGGCGGACTTGGTGTTCGTGGCGCCGTCGTCGTCGGTGACCGTGAGCGAGACCGTGTAGGTGCCGGCGGCGCTGTAGGTCTTGCTCGGGTTGGTCGCGGTGGACGTGCTGCCGTCGCCGAAGTTCCAGCTACGCGAGACGATGCTGCCGTCGCTGTCGCTGGAGCTGTCGGTGAAGCTCGCGCTCAAGCCGCTGGTGCTCGAACTGAAGTTGGCCACGGGCGCGGCGTTGACCGGACCGCCGGCGGTGTAGTTCAGGATCAGCTTGGGCGCCGACGCGCTTTCGCGCGAGGTCCAGTCCACGCCGTCGATGACGCCCGAAGCGTTGACCAGGGCCAGGCCGTGATTGGCCGCCGCGCCCGATGCCCAATCCTCCATCAGCTGCACGCCGGCCGCGTTGAGGGCGATGGTGTGGGTGCCGGTGCTGGTGGGCGTCACGCTGCCCAGCTTGGGACCCAAGGTCGCGCCGGCATAGGTCGCATCGGCCTCGGTCCAGGCGCCGGTGACCTGGTACAGGTCGTAAGCGCCGTTGGACAGATTGGTCACATTGAGCGAAACCGTGGCCGAGGTGATGTCCAGACCCGCGGCCGACGACAGGTTCCAACCCATCAGACCGCGCAGCTGCAGGCCCACGTCGTCGCCGTCGGCGTACAAGGTGGCGCCGTTGTCGCGCGTGCCGTTCGACTTCACGGTCACGTCGCGCACGGTGTCCAGGCTCAGCGTGTTGGCCGGAGGCGCGCCCTTGTTGCAGGTGCCGCTGAAGCTGTCGGTGTAGCTGCTGCCGGCCTTGGGCACGAACTCGCCGATGTAGCCGGTGGCGGTGAGGCTGAGCTTGAGCACGCCATGGGTGCTGGCGTTGCTGGCTTCCAGCAGCGGATGGCTGCCGCTGAGGCCGTAGAACGCGCGGCCGCCGGTGCCCACCAGCACCTGGCGGATGCCATCGCTGGCCGCGGCCTGGCTCGGGTTCATCTTGGCGTAGCGCTGGTAGTTGTGGTCGTGACCCACCAGCACGAGGTCGGCCTTGGCCGCGTACAGCGCGTCCCAGAACGGCTTGACCTGGCTGTAGCCGGTGTAATGGCCGCGGCTGACCAAGGGATGATGGAAGTAGGCCGCCGTGCAGGGCTTGGTGTTCGCGGCCAGATCGGCCTTGAGCCAGTTGATCTGCGCGCTGGCGACGGTGCCGCCGGACATGGTGTTGAGGGCGATGAAATGCCACTCGCCCACGTCCCAGCTGTAGTAGCCCTTGCTGCGGTCGCCAGCCGGGCCGGTTTGCGCGCCCACGCCGTTGAAGTAGTCGAAGTAGCCGCTGGCGCCGCTGGTGTTGTACTCGTGGTTGCCGGGCGTCGGGCTGGTCAGGTCCTTGAAGCGGCCCCAGGTCGGCGCGTAGCGGTTGTTGTATTCGCTGAGCGTGCCGCTGCTGTAGGCGTTGTCGCCGGCGGTGAACACCGCGGTCGGATTGATCGCCACGATCAGATCCGAGGTGCCCGCGCAGGCGTTGCCGCTGGTGTCGCAGATGTCGCCCGCACCGGCCACCACCACCGGGCTCGCGGCCAGGCTTTGCAGGCCGTAGTCGTAGCTGTCGACTTCGAAGGCGCTGTCGGGATTGCCGAAGTAGGGGCGGATCTCGACGCAGTCGCCGCGCAGCGCGCGGGCGTGGAAGGCGCGGCCGTTCCACTGCTGGCCTTCGAAGGTGTAGCGGTCGCCGCCCGAGCTGATCAGGGTCAGCGAATCGTAGGGCTTGAGGTTCAGCGATTTGAAACCCAGGCGCACCCACTTGGCGCCGGGTTCGCACACCCGGTGGGAGGGCGCGCTGAGCACCGATGCGCTGCGCGCGGCGGGAATGCGTTTGCTGATGGCATTGTCCTCGGCCAGCTGCAGCGTGCGCTGCGCGGCACCGGCCTGCGGTGCGTGCAGCCATAGCGACGTCAGCGCCAGCGCGCAGGCCGCGATGGCGCCGCGGCCCGGCCATTCCTTGTGCATGTTGTTCACTGGTGGATTCCCGTTGGGTTGCTGTGAGGCGCGCGCACTGCGCGCCGCTCGCTGCCGGGGACGCGTTCCGGCGCCGCGGGCAAACGCCCGGCTCGCGCCAGCGCCCGGGCGCCGCCGGCAAGACGCCGACGCGACCGAGCAGACCACCGCCGCCGCCCGTCCCGGACCGCGCCGATGCAAAGGACCGCGCGCCCCCTGCGCGCGACGGTGCCGACAACTGCCCCAGCGGACTGGGCCGCTTCGGGGCTAGGCAACAACGCTGCGGATCATCGGCATCAGGCGCCCGCGCGACTGGGGCGGACGTCACAGGGCCGAAGCGTGCGACGGCGCCAGTGTGTGGCTGCGTCCACGGTTTGCCGCGTTGGCGGCGGCTATGGTGTCGCGGTTTTGTTGCAGTCGCGTTTTAGCCTGAGCCGTTTCTAGGGGGACCAGGTCGGGGCCGGGCCGGATGCTGTGCACAGGAATTGCGCATGATTGATGTACGACGCCGCCATGTGCTGACCGCACTCTCGGCCGCCGCCGGCGTGGCGGTGGCCGCGCCGTTCGCATGGCGGCAATGGCGTGCGCCGCCCGCGCCGCAAGCGGCCGCGTCTGTGCCGCCGCCTGCCGACGAGCACGCCGAGCCTGCGCGCTTCGCGCACGCGCTGCGCATGCCCGGCCGCGACGGTTTGTTCGCCGAACTGCCCTTGTCGCGGCTGTCGGCCTTGAGCGCGAGCATCGCCGCGTTCGACATCTTTGGCGGCGCGCACACCGAGCTATGGCATTACGCCGCCGAGCACGAAGGCCGCCGCTGCGCCGACCCGCTGCTGCGCGCGCAACGCGGCGAGCGTGTGCGTTTGAGCCTGCGAAACCAATTGCGCGAGGCCACCACCGTGCACTGGCACGGCCTGGCCGTGGACGAGGCCAACGACGGCAGCGGCCTGCATCCGGTCGCGGCCGGCGCGCAACGCGACTGCGATTTTTCCATCGACAACCGCGCCGGCCTGTACTGGTATCACGCCCATCCGCACGGCCGCACCGGCGCGCAGTTGCAGCGCGGCATGGCCGGCCTGCTGCTGATCGAGGACGAAGAGGAACGCGCGCTACAGCAACGCCTGGGACTGACCTGGGGCGAGCGCGACCTGCCCTTGATGATCGCCGATAAGCAGGTCGATGCGCGCAACGCCATCATCTACAAGGACTGCGCCGACGACTGGATCGGCAACCGCGTGCTGGTGAACTGGACGCCAGAACCGTATCTGGACGTGGCGCCGGCGCTGTACCGTTTCCGTCTGGCCAACGTGGCCAACGCGCGCATGCTGCGCCCGGCCTTCGTGCACCGCGGCCAGGCGCTGCCGATGCTATTGATCGGCACCGACGGCGGCCTGCTGGAACGACCGTGGCCAGTGGAAGACCTGTTTTTGGCGCCGGCGCAGCGTGCCGACGTGCTGGTCGATTTCTCCGCGCTCGCGCCGGGCGAGCGCGCGCTGCTGCGCAGCCTGGACTACGTGGCGATGGAGAACGAGGACGAGTCCGGCGCGTTCCAGCCCGACCCCATGGCCGACCATCCCGGCGCGGTCGCGATGGGCGATCCGCTGGACCTGATGGAACTGCGTGTGGTGGCGCCCCATGCGCCCGCACGCCCGCCCGTGCGCGTGCCCGAGCGGATGTCGGCGCTGCCGCCGCTGCCGGACACCGAAGGCTGGCCGGTGCGTGCGCTGCGCCTGCGCATGGACGATCAAGGCCGCTGGTTCATCAACGACTGGAACTTCCACCTCACCGGTCACGAGCCGGCCTTCAGCGTGCGCCGCGGCAGCCGCGAGGTTTGGGAGCTGCGCAACAGCATGACCAGCATGCCCCACCCCATCCACATCCACGGCCTGCAGTTCCGCGTGCTCTCGCGCAGCATCAGCCCGCCCGACATCCGCGGCCGCAAGGTCGCCGAGGGCGGCTTGGGACCGCAGGACCTGGGCTGGAACGACACCGTGGTGATTTGGCCCGGCGAGATCGTGCGCCTGGCGCTGGACTTCGACCAGCCCTGGCGCGGCACCCAGCGCTACATGCTCCACTGCCACAACCTGGAGCATGAAGACATGGGCATGATGATCAGTTTCGCGGTCACCGATTGATGGCACACACAACGCTAGAAACACGGAGTTCCGCATGAAGCTCGCCCCGCACCTGCCCGTCGCCGCGCTGCTGCTGGCCGCCTCGGCCGCGCTGTTCGCCTGCAGCCGCGCGCCGTCGCCGCCAACGTCCGCGCCGCCGGCGTTGGACAGCGAACGCGCGCGCGCCAGCTATGTGGTCGGCCTGGACATGGCCAAGACCCTGGCGCCGGTGCGCGAGGACGTGGACATCGAGGTGGTGCTGCAGGCGGTGCGCGCGGCCTACGACGGCCGTCCCTCGCCCATCGACGAGCCCGCGGCGCAACGCATCCGCGCGCAGCTGAGCCAGCGCTTGCGCGATCGTCACGATGCGGCCCAGCGCGAACTGGCGAAGAAAAACCTGCAAGCGGGCGATGACTTCCTGGCCGGCAACGGCAAACAGCCCGGCGTGCGCAGCACCGCCAGCGGGCTGCAGTACCAAGTGCTCAAGGACGCGCAGGGGCCCAAGCCGAATGCGCAGGACACGGTGCGGGTGAACTACATCGGCGCGCGGCTGGACGGCGCCAAGTTCGAAAGCACGTACGACACCGACCACCCGGCCGAACTGGTGCTGAGCCAGGTCATGCCCGGCTGGAGCGAGGGCGTGCGGCTGATGCCGGTGGGCAGCCGTTACCGCTTCTGGATACCGGCGCGGCTGGCCTACGGCGAGCGTGGCGTGCCCGGCCAGATCGAGCCCAATGCGACCCTGGTGTTCGAGGTCGAACTGCTGGAGATCGCCGGGCGCGGCGCGCCTTGAACCGACGCGCTCCTGTCGCAGCTTCGGCGACGCGGATCGTCGATGCTGGCCATTGACGGCCCATGCCGCCGCGCGCATCGTCGGCGCGGTCTTCGCCTGCCAGGACCCATTCATGAGCCGACACATCCATGGCGCTTTCGACGTCAAGATGAACCCGCAAGCCGCCGACGAAGGCGCCAGCGATGGCCTGGGCCGCATGCGCCTGGACAAGCGCTACCACGGCGAACTCGAGGCCAGCGGCCAGGGCCAGATGCTGGCCTTCCGCAGCGCCGTCGCCGGTTCGGCCGGCTATGTCGCGATGGAACGCGTGGAGGGCACGCTCGGTGGCCGCCGCGGCAGTTTCGTCCTGCAGCACAGCGGCACCCTGGATCGCGGCGCGGCGCAGCTGGATCTGAATGTGGTGCCCGATTCCGGCACCGGCGAACTCACCGGCCTGCGCGGGCGCATGAGCATCGTCATCGCCGAGGGCGGCGAGCATTACTACGACTTCGACTACGAACTGGCCGAGGCCCCGTAGGATGATTCTTGCTAAAGCGTAACCCGAAGACTTCGGAGTCATGCCTGGATGAAGCGCTGGATTCCCGCGTTCGCGGGAACGACTGGTGGGTTTGCGGCGAGCGCCACGATCCGTCATCCCCGCGAAGGCGGGGATCCAGAGACTTCAGAGTCATGCCTGGATGAAGCCCTGGGTTCCCGCCTTCGCGGGAACGACGGGCAAAAGCGCTTCGGGGCTGCGGCTCAATCGACCGGATACGGCCCTTCGGCGAAGGCATGTTCGTGGTAGCCCTTGCTGCCGATGCTGCGGGCCAGGTCGCTGCGCAGGTCCAGGCCTTCGCGCAGGCGTTGCAGGGCGTGGGCGAAGTCGTACTTCGGCGCCCAGCCCAGGTCGGCGCGCGCGCGTTCGTTGACGTAGACGCGGTCGATGCCGGGGAACATGCGCCAGCCGCGGCGCGCGTACTCGGCCTCGTAGCCGGGCACGCGTCGCGCCAGCACCGCCGGCGCGTCCTCGCGCAACTCCGCCAGGTCCTCGCGCTGGAACGGCGTGGTGGCGCTGATGATGTAGCGGCCGAAGCCCAGCGCCGGTGCGCGCTGGATCGCCAGCAGGTGCGCATCGACCACATCCTCGATGTCCACCCGCCGGAACAGCAGCTCGTTGGCCTTGATGTTGGCGTCGTCGAAGGCCTCGCGCGCCGACTTCAGGTCGTCCTGCTCGGGGAAGAAGCGCGAGGTGCGCAGCACCAGCAGCGGCAGGCCCTGCTTGTGCTGGAACAGCTCGCACAGGCTCTCGGCGGCGATCTTGGTGGTGCCATAGATGTTGCGCGGCACCGGCGCCACGTCCTCGGTCACCCAGGCCGCCGGGGCGCCCGGCGGCGGCGTCAGCGCACGACCGAAGGCGCTGGTGGTGCTGGTGAACACGAACGCGCCCACGCCGGCGCTCACCGCCTCCTCGAGCAGGTTGAGGGTGCCGCTGATGTTGGTGTCGACGAAGTCCTGGCGGCTGTGGGTGGCCACGTGCGGCTTGTGCAGGGTGGCGGTGTGCAGCACTGCGTCGACGCCGCGCATGCAGCGCGCGACCAGCCCGCGATCGACGATGGAGCCGACCGCGTCGGTGTGGGCCGAGGCGCTCACGTCCAAACCGATGGCCTCGTGGCCGTCGTGGCGCAGGCGCCGCATCAGCGCCTCGCCCAAGTGGCCGGCGCTGCCGGTGACCAGGATCTTCATTGCGGCTCCATCGTACGCCGGACGCGACCGCGTCCCGTGCCGGCATTGTCTCCGATCGCCGGCGCGCGCGACACCGCGCGCGGCCTTAGAACGCCGGCAGCACCGCGCCCTTGTACTTGGTCTGGATGAACACCTTGACCTCGGGGCTGGTCAGCGCCTGCGCCAGCTTGAGCACGCGCGGGTCCTTGAGGTTGTCCGGGCGTGCGACCAGGAAGTTCACGTAGGGCGAATTGCGGTCCTCGATGGTCAGCGCGTCGCGGGTCGGGTCCAGGCCGGCGTCCAGGGCGTAGTTGGTGTTGATCAGGGCCAGGTCGACCTGGTCCAGCACGCGCGGCAGCATCGCCGAATCCAGTTCGCGGAAGGCCAGCTTCTTCGGGTTGTCGATCACGTCGCGCAGCGTCGCCAGCGGGTCTTTGGGATTGCGCAGTTTGATGATGCCGGCCTTGTGCAGCAGGATCAGCGCGCGGCTGTTGTTGCTGGGGTCGTTGGGGATGGCCACGTCGGCGCCGGCCGGCAGCGCATCCAGCGACTTGTAGCGGCGCGAATAGGCGCCGAAGGGCTCGATGTGCACGCCGATCACCGTGGTCAGCTGGGTGCCGCGGTTGCGGTTGTAGGCGTCCAGGTAGGGCTCGGTCTGGAAGTAGTTCACGTCCAGCAGCTTCTGCGCGACCTGGTCGTTGGGCTGCACGTAGTCGTTGAACACGTGCACGTCCAGCTTCACGCCCTGCTTGGCCAGCAGCGGCTTGACCACCTCCAGGATCTCGGCGTGCGGCACCGTGGTGGCGGCCACGGTCAGGGTGTCGGCGGGCGTCTTGCCGCCGCCGGAGCAGCCGGCCAGCGCCAACAGCGCGAGCGAGTACAGGGCGATCTTTTTCATGCTTGGATTCCGTGGGGAGGGAATGCGGGGGAGCGGCGCTGGTCGATCATCGCGTACGGGTCATCGCCAGCGGGTCATCGCCTGCTAAAGCGCGCGACCAGACGGTCGCCCACGCTCTGCAGCGCCTGCACCAGGATCAGCAGCAGCACCACGGTCACCAGGGCCACGTCGCCGTGGGAACGCAGATAGCCGTCGCGGTAGGCCAGGTCGCCCAGGCCGCCGGAGCCGATCGCGCCGCCCATGGCGGTGTAGCCGATCAGGGCGATGGTGGTCACGGTGGCGCCGGCGATCAGCCCGGGCAGGGCCTCGGGCAGCAATACGCGCAGCACGATCTGGCGGGTGCTCGCGCCCATCGCCAAGCTGGCTTCGATCACGCCGCGCTCGACTTCGCGCAGTGCGGTTTCGACCAGGCGCGCGTAGAACGGCGCCGCGCCCACCACCAGCGGCAGGAT
Source organism: Lysobacter silvisoli (assembly GCF_003382365.1). Classification (NCBI taxonomy): domain Bacteria; kingdom Pseudomonadati; phylum Pseudomonadota; class Gammaproteobacteria; order Lysobacterales; family Lysobacteraceae; genus Lysobacter; species Lysobacter silvisoli. Next base: position 8,079 of record NZ_QTSU01000005.1, read on the forward strand.
CGCCCCGCGCACGCCCAGCGAGGAGCCCATGGCCGCCAGGGTCAGCGGAATCATCGCGATCATCAGGATGATGAAGGGCACCGAACGCAGCAGGTTCACCAGCAGCGACAGCGCCGCGTACAGGCGCGGGCGCGCATGCAGCTGGCGCGGCGCGGTCAGGAACAGCAGCACGCCCAGCGGCAGGCCGATCAGCAGGGTCAGCGGCAGCGCGCCGGCGAGCATCAGCAGGGTGTCGCCGCCGGCCTGGGCGATCTCCACCCACTTGGCCGCATCCAGGTTCGCGAACCCGCTCATCGCCGCACCTCCTCGACGTGCACGCCCGCGGCGGCGAAAGCCGCCAGCGCGCGCTCGGCGTCGCCGCCGACCAGGGACACGGTGAGCTGTCCGTAGGGCGTGTCCTTGATGCGGTCGATGCGGCCGGCCAGGATGTTGTAGTCCACCCCGCTCTCGCGCGCCACGCGCCCCAACAGCGGTTCGTAGGTACCGCCGCCGACGAAGGTCAGGCGCAGGATGCGCCCGGACACCGCGGCCATGTCGCGGTGCAGCTCGCCTTCGTCCAGGTGCTCGGCTTCGGCGACGAAACGGCGCGTGGTCGGGTGGCGCGGGTGCAGGAACACCTCGGTCACCGGCCCGCTTTCCACCAGCGCGCCGGCGTCGAGCACGGCGACGCGGTCGCAGACGCGGCGGATCACGTCCATCTCGTGGGTGATCAGCACGATGGTCAGCCCCAGTTCGCGGTTGATGCCGGCCAGCAGCTGCAGCACCGAGGCGGTGGTCTGCGGGTCCAGCGCGCTGGTGGCCTCGTCGCAGAGCAGGATCTTGGGGCCGGTGGCCAGCGCGCGGGCGATGCCCACGCGTTGCTTCTGCCCGCCCGACAGCTGCGCTGGATACTTGTGCGCCTGATCGCTCAAGCCCACCCGCGCCAGCAGCTCGTCCACGCGCGCGGAGACCTGCGCGCGCGGCGTGCCCGCCAGCTCCAGCGGGAAGGCGACGTTGGCCGCCACGGTCTTGGACGAGAGCAGATTGAAATGCTGGAAGATCATGCCGATGCGGCGGCGCAAACCGCGCAGGCCGTCGGCGTCGAGGGTGGCCACGTCGGTGCCGTCCACCAGCACGCGGCCGCCGCTGGCGCTTTCCAGGCGGTTGATCAGTCGCAGCAGGGTGGATTTGCCGGCGCCGGAGTGGCCGATGATGCCGAACACCTCGCCGGCCTCGATGCGCAGGTCCAGCGCTTGCAGCGCCGGCGCCTCGTGGCCGCCGACGCGGTAGGACTTGCTGGCCTGCTCGAATGCGATCACGGAATCGGGAGCCAATACGCGGCGCTCAAGCGTACCGCGCGACGGCGTCCGCCGTCGCCTGCGCGGCGGGCATGAGGGTAGAACGAAGCTTCAGTTGTCCGAAGCTGGCGGCTTCAGGCCGCCGGCAGCCCGGCCAGCTGACGCAGGGCGCGCTCGAACAGTTCCACCGGCTGGCCGCCCTGGATCAGATGACGGTCGTTGATGATGACCGACGGCACGGCGCTGATGCCCTGGGCCTGGAAATGGTTCTCCTGCGTGCGCACCTCGTCGGCGTACTCGTCCGACGCCAGGATCTGCCGCGCGCGCGCCTCGTCCAGCCCCACCGACGCGGCCACGCCGGCCAGGGTGTCGTGCGAGGACACGTCCAGGCCGTCGCTGAAGTAGGCCTGCAGCAGCGCGTGCTTGAGCGCGCGCTCGCGTTCGGCGCCTTCCAGCTGCGCCCAATGCAGCAGGCGGTGAGCGTCGAAGGTGTTGTAGATGCGGTTGCGCGCGTTGAAGGCGAACCCCAGCGCGGCGCCGCGCTGGCGCAGGGCCTCGCGGTTCTGCGCCAGCTGCGCGGGCGTGGAGCCGTACTTGCGGGCCAGATGCTCGTCGATGTCCTCGCCTTCCGGGGCCATCTGCGGATTGAGCTCGAAGGGCTGGAAATGCAGGTCCACCTGCAGGCCGTCGCCGATGCGCGCGATCGCCTGCTCCAGCGACTTCAGGCCCACCGCGCACCAGGGGCAGGACACGTCGGAGACGAAATCGATCTTCAGCGGCTGGGACATGGCGGTACCTGGCGAGCGACGGCCGGCGAGCGGCCCGAGACCGACAAGATGCGACCGCGCCGTCGCGGCTTCAACCGCCGCAGGCACGCACCGGTGGGCCGATGCGTTCCAGCGGTGGCCCTCAGTCCAGGGCCAGGCCCAGGATGCGGTCGTCGTAATCGCGGCCGCCGACGTTGAACCGGCGCGTGCCCAGCGCGCGGAAGCCGATGCGCTCGTAGAAACCGATCGCCGCGGCGTTGCCGTCGTACACGCCCAGCAGCAGCCGGCGCGCGCCGCGCGCGCGGGCTTCGTCGGCCGTGGCCTGCAGCAGGCGCCGGCCCCAGCCGCCGCCGTGATAGCGGCCGAGCAGGTAGATGCGCTTGAGTTCCAGATCGCGCGCGTCGGCATCGGGCAGCGGCAGCTGCGCCGGCGCGAGCACGGCATAGCCCACCGGCGCCTCGCCGGGCGCGGCCTCCAGCAGCCACAGCGCGCAGGCCGCATCGTCCAGCCAGGCGCGGTAGGTGGCCGCGGCGTGGGCATGCGCGCAGTGACGCACGATGTCGCCGCCGCCGAGGATGCCGGCGAAGGTTTCCAGGAAGGTGGCCTGGCCGACCAGGGCCAAGGCGGCTTCGTCGCCGGGTGCGCAGCGGCGCAGGCGCAGTTGGTCGTTCATGCGGATTCCGATGCGGCGCCGCTCCCGCGCGTGCGGGAGCGGCGCGGTGGCTTACTTGCGTTCGGCCGCGCTGGCGTCGCGCGCGGCGCGGAACTCCGAGTCCTGGCTCCAGTTCGGCCAGCGCTTGGAGTTGGCCAGGCCGTTGCCCAGGCTGTAGAGCAGTTCCAGGTCGCGGGCCATGCCGGTGAAGCTCCAGCTGGCTTCCCACTGGTCGGCCGGCTGATGGTAGCGATCGGCGGTGTAGGCGCGCTGCGCGGCCTCGCCCGCGGCGCGGCCGCCGTCGATGCGGTCGTCGCCGGAACCGAACGACACCGCCGGCACGCCACGCTTGGCGAAGGGGAAGTGATCGGAGCGGAAGAAGTGGCCGGCCTCGGGCTTGGGATCGGTCACGTAGCTCATGTCCCAACGCTTGGCCAGCGCGATCAACTCGTCCAGCAGGTCCTGCTTGGCGCTGCCGGCGGTGGAGAAATCGCGCGCCGGGCCTTCGGGATCGAGCGCGTCGGTGTTGATCACCGCCACGGTCTTGCCCAGCGGGTACAGCGGCTTGGACGAGTAGTACTCCGAACCCAGCAGGCCCTTTTCCTCGGCGGTCACCGCCAGGAACACCACCGAGCGCTGCGGCTTGGGCCCCTGCGCGAAGGCGCGGCCCATCTCGATCAGCGCGGCGGTGCCGGTGGCGTTGTCGACCGCGCCGTTGTAGATGGTATCGCCCTTGGCGTCGGGCGCGCCCACGCCCAGGTGGTCCCAGTGCGCGCTGTAGATCACGGTCTCGTCGGGGCGCTGGCTGCCTTCGATGCGGCCGACGATGTTTTGCGAGGTGATGACCTCGGTCTGCACCGCGTAGTTCGCCGACAGGGTCGCGCCCTTGAGCTCCACCGGCTTGAACGCGCGCGTCTGCGCCTGGCGCTTGAGCGCTTCGAAATCCAGGCCGGCGCGCTTGAACAGGTCGACGGCGAAGTCGCGCTGGATCCAACCCTCCATGCGCGGATGGGTGGCGCCGGGGCGGTCGCGGACCACGTCGAACATGGTGTTGGTGTTGGAGTTCTTGACCGTGGCCCAGCCGTAGGACGCCGGATCGGTCTCGTGCACGATCAGCAGGCCCAGCGCGCCCTGGCGCGCGGCCTCTTCGTATTTGTAGGTCCAGCGGCCGTAGTAGGTCATGGCCTTGCCGCCGAAGTCGCCTTTACCGCTTTCGAAATCCGGGTCGTTGATCAGCACCACGGCGATCTTGCCTTTCAGGTCCAGGCCCTTGAAATCGTCCCAGTCGCGCTCGGGCGCCTTGACGCCATAACCGGCGAACACCAGCGGCGCATCGGCGATAGCCACCGACTTGGAACCGTCGAGCGCGGCGCGCACGGCGATCTCGTTGCCCTGGGTCAGCGCCTGCGCCTTGCCGCCCACGCTGACCGACAGCGACGGCGTGCCGGCGATCTGCGAACGCGTCAGCGGCACCGCCTGCGTCCACAGGCGCTGGCCGTCCTTGAGATCGCCGCCGGGCTGCAGGCCCGCGGCCTGCATCTGCGCGACCACGTACTCGATGGTCTTGGTCTCGCCGGCGGTGGCCGGGCCGCGGCCCTCGAACTCGTCGGAGGACAGCACCCGCGTTTCTTCGGACAGGCGCTTGGGGTCGAACTTCGGCGCCTCGGCCGCCAGGGCCGCGGATACCGACAGGGACAGCAGGGACGCGAGCAGCAGTTTCATGGACGAAGGGCCCGGGCGGATGAGTGCGCCCGATACTAGGAGCGGCGGCGCGGGCGGTCCAGTTGCGTCGGTCACGGTCGCGCGACTTTGCCGAATCTGCGATTTCGGGCCGGTGGAACTGAGCGTTTCCGGTGCGCGCCTGACGCGCGTTCATGTTCTGCGGCACACTGTCGCCACGGCCGCGCAGCGCGCGGGCGTACCCCCATCCGCACCGCCGACCGCGCCCGAGCGCCGCCCACCGCCCCGCTCGAGCGGCCCCCACCGCTGCATCCCGCTGCCGCGGCCGGCCTGCGACTCGGATCTGCCATGCCCCGCTTGATTCCGCTGTCTTCCCGGTGCGCGCGATGAGCGCGTCCGCCGCCGCGCGCGTGCCGCCGCGCTCGCTCTGGCAAGGGCGCAGCCTGGTGCTGGCCGGCATCGTGCTGTCGGCCTTCACCCTGCGTACCGCGGTGACGTCGCTGACGCCGCTGCTGGACGGCCTGGGCCGCGAGTTCGGTTTCGGCCCGACCATGACCGGCGTGTTAGGCATGGTGCCCACCGCCGCGTTCGCGGTGTTCGGCGTGCTCACGCCCGCCATCGCCCACCGCCTGGGCCTGGAGCGCGCGGCGCTGACCGCGATGGCGCTGGCCGCGCTGGGCCTGCTCGCGCGCGCCTTCGCCGGCGATACCGCGCAACTGCTCGCCGCATCGGCCGTGGCGTTGGCCGGCATGGGCATGGGCAACGTGGTGCTGCCGCCGCTGGTGAAGCGCTACTTCGCCGACCGCTTGGGCGCAGTGAGCTCGACCTACATCACCGTGCTGCAACTGGGCACCATCCTGCCGGCATTGGCCGCGGTGCCGATGGCGCAGGCCGCCGGCTGGCGCGTGTCGCTGGGCTCGTGGTCGCTAGTGGCGGTGGCCGCGGCGCTGCCGTGGATCGCGGCGCTGTGGATGGAGCGCTACGGCCGCTCCGCGCAGGCGCGCACGCTGGCCGCCGCGCACGACCGCGCGGTCGGCAGCGGCGACGAAGCGCCGGAGCTGGCCGCGCCCGCCTCCACCGGCCGGGTCTGGCGCGCGCCGCTGGCCTGGGGCATGGCGCTGATGTTCGGCATGACCTCGCTGATCACCTATTCCATGTTCACCTGGCTGCCCAAGCTGCTGGTCGAAGCCGGCGGCAGCGCCGCGCTGGGCGGCAGCATGGTGGCGCTGTTCTCCACACTTGGGCTGGTGGCCGCGTTGGCGCTGCCGGCGCTGGCGGTGCGCATCGCCAATCCCTTTCCGGTGGTGCTGGCCTGCGTGGCCATGTACCTGGCCGGGTTCGCCGGGCTGCTGTGGGCGCCGATGACGGCGACGGTGCTGTGGGTGGCGCTGCTGGGCCTGGGCCCCAGCACTTTCCCGCTGTCGCTGACCTTGATCAACCTGCGCACGCGCAGCCAGGCCGGTTCAGCCGCGCTGTCGGGCTTCATGCAGGGATTGGGTTACACGATCAGCTGCCTGGGCCCGCTGCTGTTCGGCTGGCTGCACGAGCGCAGCCACGGTTGGGCGCTGCCGTTCGGGTTCTTGAGCCTGTGTCTGGTGGTGCTGGCGATAGGCGGCTACCTGGCCTGCCGGCCGCGCATGCTCGAAGACCAGTGGTAACTGTTAAAAGCCCCTCTCCCGTGCAACGGGAGAGGGGTTGGGGTGAGGGCATGCGGAGGTCACGAACTCGCGCCGTAATTCGCCTTTCGCGCGCCCTCATCCGCCCTCCGGGCACCTTCTCCCGCAAGCGGGAGAAGGGAGCGCTTTAGTCCTTTTCCTTGCCGATCACCTTGCCGGTGCGCGGATCGATCTTGAGTTCCACATCGCGGCCGGCCGGGTCGTCGGCTTCGGCATTCCAGATGCCGTCCTCGTAATCCACGTCGTGCACGTTGGTGTAGCCGGCCACGGCCAGGCGCGCGCGCACGTCGGCCTCGCTGAGGTTGGCCACCTGCTCGTCCGGATACACGCGCCCGGTCTTCGGGTCCAGACGCACGTCGACGCGGTTGCCTTCGGCGCTGCGTGCGTCGGCCTTCCACACGCCGTCGCTGAATTTGACGTCGTTGATCTTGGTGTAGCCCTGATCGGTCAGGCGCGCACGCACCTGGGCTTCGGTCATGGCGTCTTGCGCGAGGGCGGTGCCGGATACGGCCAGGGCGATGGCGAACGCGGCGATACGCAAACTCGGACTCGTCTTCATGGCTAGCTCCGTTGGGGGACGGTGCCTGAGTCTTGTCGCGCTCGCGCCAACCGGCGGTGAATATCGCGCGTTCAGTCGCGCACGTTCACGCTCGCTGCACACCTGCTGCACGCGACGCTAACGCCAGCGCGAACATCGCGCGATGCCGCGGCGCTTAGGCCGTCATTGTTCTATCGGATACACGCTGGCGATGGGGCAGGTCACGCGCGACACGCCGCCCCCGCGCGCGATGCCTTCGCCCGGCCGCATCTCGGCCTTGGCCACCACGCTGTCGCCGGGATTGCCGCAGATCGCGCTGATGCCCATGCCCGAACGCAGGTCGATGGTGTGGGCGTTGAACAGTTCCGGGCAGCTGTAGGCGAGTTCGACGCGGTAATAACGGTGGCCGCCGGAACGCTGCGGCGAGACTTCGACCACCAGGCCCTTGCCGTCCTCGCTCCAGCCGCGCATGTAGCGCGGGTTGAAGCAGTACGAAGTGGAGCCGCCGAAACCGCGACGCTTTTCGGTTTTCACTTCCACCGCGTCCAAGGTGGCGATGCCGTCGTCGCGGCGCTGGCTGGCCAGCGCCAGCTGCGCGTACTCGCGCGCGTCGATGACGGCCACCGCGGCCACCGGACACAGCTGCTGGCCGCTGCGCAGATACTCGTTGCCGTGGCCGCAGACCCAGCCCTCGCGCGCGAGCACGGTGGCCTGCGCGTCCACGGTGGCGGCCGGGCAGTCCTGCGCCAGGTCCACGCGGAAGCGGCGGCCGTCGGCCTGCATCACCGCCAGGGTGCGCTCGCCGGACTGCCGCGCCTCGCTCATGCTGCGCGCGTCCAGGCAGTTCGGCGCGGGCGCCGGGCTGCGCGTGGACGCGGCCAGCGGCGCGGCGGCCAGCAACAACAGCAGGGACAGCGGAGCGGTAGTGCGCATGCGGGGGTCCGTGGCGATCGCCGGCGCACGTGGCCAGCCTGCCGATTAGACGCGAAGTGCGGCTACCGCCGCTAGCGCGGGACGGCGCCCATTTGCTAGCGCGGCCTCGCCGCCGGTCGCACCGCGATGGCGTGCGCCTCGCGTGCGCGCTAAGGTCGCGCGCAGCCCAAGACCGCCGAACCGCCATGCAGGACCTGACCCAGGGCCCCATCCCCAAACACGTACTGCGCATGGCCGCGCCGATCATGGTCGGCATGCTGTTCCAGACCCTGTACTTCCTGATCGACCTCTACTTCGTCGCCCGCCTGGGCGATGCCGCGGTGGCCGGCGTGGGCGCGGCCGGCAACGTGCAGTTCATCGTCATGGCCCTGACCCAGATCCTGGGCGTGGGCACCATGGCCCTGATCTCGCACGCGGTCGGGCGCAAGGACCGCGACGACGCCAACCTGGTGTTCAACCAGAGCCTGCTGCTGGCGCTGGCCTGCACCGCGGTCACCCTGGTCGGCGGCTACGCGCTGGGCGGCGCCTACATGCGCACCCTGGGTGCCGACGCGGCCACCACCCAGGCCGGCATCGATTACCTGTACTGGTTCCTGCCCGGCCTGGCGCTGCAGTTCGCCCAGATCGCGATGGGCTCGGCGCTGCGCGGCACCGGCATCGCCAAGCCGACCATGGTGGTGCAGATGCTAACCGTGGTGCTCAACGCGATCCTGGCGCCGGTACTGATCGCCGGCTGGCTGACCGGCAAGCCCATGGGCGTAGCCGGCGCAGGCCTGGCCACCTCGATCTCGATCGCGGCCGGCGTTGTGATGATGGCGCTGTACTTCGCGCGCCTGGAAAAGTACGTGGGCTTCGACCGCAGCCAGTTCCACGCCCGGCTCGAAGTGTGGAAGCGGATCCTGCGCATCGGCCTGCCGCCCGGCGGCGAGTTCGCGCTGATGTTCGTCTACATGGCGGCGATCTACTGGGCGATCCGCGGCTTCGGCGCCGAGGCCCAGGCCGGTTTCGGCATCGGCCAGCGGGTGATGCAGGCGATCTTCCTGCCGGCGATGGCGATCTCGTTCGCGACCGCGCCGGTGGCCGGGCAGAACGTGGGCGCGCGCCGGCCGGAGCGGGTGCGCGCGACCTTCTACGCCTCGGCCATGATCGGCAGCGTGCTGATGCTGGCGCTGACCGCGCTGTGCCAGTGGCAGCCGTCCTGGCTGGTCGGCGTGTTCACCCAGGAGCCGGCGGTGATCGCGGTGGGCGCGCAGTTCCTGGGCGTGATCTCGCTGAACTTCGTCGCCTCGGGGCTGATCTTCACCTGCTCGGGCATGTTCCAGGCCCTGGGCGACACCCTGCCCGCCTTGCTCAGCAGCGCCAGCCGCATGCTCACCTTCGCCCTGCCGGCGCTGTGGCTGTCGACCCGGCCGGACTTCGAACTGCGCCAGCTGTGGCTGCTGTCGGTGGCCTCGGTGGCCCTGCAGGCGGTGATCAGCGTGCTGTTGCTGCTGCGCGCGCTGCGCCGTGCCGACCGGCGCATGGCCACTGCCGCGGCCGCGACCTGAGCCCGGCGACGGCGCAAAGCAGGCAAACGCACATCCCTCGCGCCAGCAAGCACGAGCGCGGGTTGGAGCTTCGTTTTTTCGGTCGCAGTCGGCTTAAAAGCCGGCAAATTTGCGCCTATAGTCGTCGCCGCAAGGAAGCCATGCCGCCGGCGGTTCAACCCAGCGGCCCATATCGCGATCAGGAGGATCCGCCATGCACACAGGCCATGTCCTGTCCGTTTTCGTTCGCCGCCGCCTGTCCGATGCGGCGCGCTGCCTGCTTTCGCTGTTGCTGCTGTTCGCCTGGCTGCCGCCGGCGTCGGCGCAAACCTGCAATACGCCGAATCTCGCCCGCAACGCCGTCGCCTTCGGCCACACCACCTACCCTGGCTATAGCGCGCAACGGGTCAACGATGGGGACCGCAGCACCGAGCTAGGCGGCGGATTCAGCTGGGTCAACGACTACGGCACCTGGCCGGCCACGCTCGACCTGACCCTGGCCAGCCCGGCGCGCATCGATCGGGTGCAACTGTTCACGACCCGCGGCTACGAAGCCACTGCCTACGATATCCAGCTGCGCGTCGACGGCACGTGGCGCACCGTGAGCTCGGTGCGCGGCAACAGCGCGGCCTCGCGCGACGACCGCTTCGCGCCGCAGCTGGCCGACGCGGTGCGCATCCTCGCCGTCAACGGCTCGGGATTGCAGCCGTACTACTTCCGCGTCAACGAACTCGAAATCTACGCCTGCGGCGGCACGCCGGCGACCACGCGCGTGGCCGGCCGCGTGGTCGAGTTCGGCACCGGGCGGGGGCTGGGCAATGTGGTGGTCGATCTGGGCGGCGGCATCACCGCGATCACCGATGCGGCCGGCAACTATGTGTTCCCGGCTGTGCCGGCGGGCACCTACACGCTGCGGCCGCGGCTGGCCGGCTGGACCTTCGGCAGCGACGCCTTCCTGATCGACCAGTTCACCATCGTGCTCAGCGGCGGCAGCCGCTTCGTGCAGAACCTGATCGGCTACAACCGCCATCCGATCGTCTACGTGACCGGCTGGACCGACAACTTCAACCGCTTCAACCCGGTCGTGGCGCAGTTGCAGAACAACGGCTATCGGGGATTCGACGCGAACATCCAAACCAGCCTGGGCTACACCCCGCCCTTGCACGTCAATGCGCTGCGGGTGCGCTCGGCGATCGACACCGCCCGCTACGAAACCGGGCAGCCGCGGGTAATCCTGTTCGGCCACAGCATGGGCGGGCTGGTCGCGCGCGCCTACATGGAGAGCGTGCTGTACCGCAACGACGTCTCGCAGATCTTCACCTTCGGCACGCCGCACCGCGGCGCGCCCGCCATCACCGGCCTGGCCTGCGTGCCCAACCAGCCGGCGGTGTGCGAGATGTCCAAACCGGCCATGCAGTTGTTCAACATCACCCATGGCCAGCGCCCGGGCACGGTCTATCACGCGATCGGCGGCGACGCGCCGATGTGGCGCCGGCATGAGATCTGCTTCCGCATTTTCGGCCGCCGCATCTGCATCCGCTCGATCCCGGTGCCGTCCTTCGAGTTCCGCAACGGTTGGGGCTGGACCTCGGGCGTGCTGATCCCGGGCGAGGACGACGGCCTGATCCAGACCTACAGCGCCACCGGCATGCCCGGTTTCCTGGACCGCATGGCCACGCAGGAGATCCACATCCGGCCGGGCCTGGGCCATCGCGACTATTACAGCTGGGGCGATGGCGTGCTGAGCCAGCAGACCTACTGGAACTGCCTGCATCCGGTCCTGGTCGCGCGCTCGCGCAGCCACTGCGGCGGGCCGTCCTTCCAGTTCCCGTTCCGCGCGCAAAGGCTGCAGGACACGGCGCTCGCCGGTGCCGCGATGCAGCCGTATCGCTTGGCCGGCAGCGGCGGCGCCACGATGAGCGGCGCCGACGAGTTCAATCAGCGCAGCCTCAACGTGCGCAAGACCCTGCTGGCCAACGGCCGGATCGAACGCGAGTTCCTGGTCGACGGCAGCCCGACCCTGTTCGCCGCGCGCTGGCTCGCCGGCAGCGCCCGGATCACCCTGATCGACCCGAGCGGGCAGGTGTTCGACCCGGAGTTCGCCGCCTCGGTGTACGAAGGCGAACCGCAACCCGGCGAACCGGTCGGCGACGAGCTCGATCCGAGCATGGTGCTGTACCAGGCCGCGGACACCACCGCGAGCTACCAGTTCCCGGCGCCTCGGCCGGGCCGTTGGCGCATGATCGTGGACGGCGGTGCCGACATCGAGACCGGCGGCACCGACCTGGCCACGTTCGCGTCCTTCGCCAGTCCGCTGGGGATCGAGTTCGATGCGCTGTTTCCGTTCCTGATCAGCGGGACGCGCGCCGAACTGACTCTGACGCCTAGCGCGGGGCTGCTCAGCGCCACCGCGGAAATCCGGATCCGGCGCATCGACGGCGGCATCGACGTGGTGCCGATGGTCCGCCAGGCCGACGGCCGCTTTACCGGCAGCTATGACGTACCCGACGCGCCGGGCATCGCCGAAGCCACCTGGTACGTGTCCGGCCTGACCGCGGCCGGCCTGGACTTCGAACGCGGCGGCAGCGAGTCGCTGCAGATCGGGCGGCGCAGCCTGAGGATCGCTTCGGTCGGGGCCGAAACCGCCATCGGCAGCCGCAGGCGCTATCAGGCGCTGGAAGTGCCGGTGGAGGTGATCGCCGACTACAGCGGACCGGCGATGGTCTCGGCCGACCTGGTCGCCGCGGACGGCCAGGTGGTCGCCAATGCCGCGCAGCTGCAGGATGTCGTCGCCGGCGCCAACACCCTACGTTTGCGCTTCAACGGCGAGGACATCTACGCCGGACGACGCAACGGCCCCTATCGTTTGACCAATCTGATCAGCACCGATCAGCGCGAAGCGGCGAACCTGTCGGACTGGCTCCAGGACGAGCAGCTGACCACCGCCGCGTACGACTACCGCCTGTTCGGACCGTTGACGCCGTTCGCCTGCGACGGGCGCAACCTCTTGCTCGGCGGGGCGGCGGTCGCCACCAGCACCGCCCCGGGCTACAGCCCCGCACGCACCACCGATGGCGACTTCAACACCGCGCTCGGCGGCGAGTACAGCTGGGCCAATGCCGGCAGCGTGCCGTTCGCCGCATTCGCGGCCATGCCGGGCAGCGGTTCCGACCGGTTGGACATCGCCCTGCCGGTTCCCGACCTGGCCGAGCAGGTGCTGGTGTACTCCAGCCTGGGCTACGAGGCGCGCGACTACGATCTGGAGTACTTCGACGGCAGCGCCTGGAACCTGATCGAGAGCGTGCGCGGCAACGTGCAAACCGTGCGCGAGCACCGCATGCCCGCGACCCGGGTGGAGCGGCTGCGCATCGTCGCGCACAGCGGCCCGGATCACGACACCGCCTACGTGCGCATCAACGAGGTTGCGGCCTACCGCTGCGGCACGTTCGCCCGCTTCGGGGCGCGCTGACCGCGCGCAGCGCGGGGTCGACCGCCGGCCGGCACCACCGGCCGGCGGCGAGCCCAGGCCGCCAAACGAAAAAAGCCCGGCCGAAGCCGGGCTTTTCCTAGATCGGTGCGCTTGCGCGCGCCCGGATCAGACGGCCTGGACGGCCTCGGCCTGCAGGCCCTTCTGGCCCTGCACGACGGTGAACGACACCTTCTGGCCTTCCTGCAGGCTCTTGAAGCCCTGCGACTGGATCGCGCGGAAGTGCACGAAGACGTCTTCGCCGCTCTCGCGGCTGATGAAACCGAAGCCCTTGGCGTCGTTGAACCACTTGACCGTACCGAATTCACGGTTCGACATGTTTGCTTGCTCCTTGAAACGTTATGGAATGCCGCGGTTGCGGCGTGATGCTGGTTGCAAGGAGGAAGCCAGGTAACGATGGGCGGATCTGGGATCTACGACATCGGGCCACGGTTCACGGTGACCCTTGACTAACACAGCATCCGATACCCTAGAGCCATGGCGCCCGGAATGCAAATCCCAGCCGCCGAACGGCGCCCTCCCGTTCAGCTGAACAGGGGCGGGACGCAGCGTTTCCGGCCCGCCGGCCGCCACCCGGCCCGGGCGTGGGTACCATCGGCGGACCCGCCCCCGCCGGAACCGCGCCCATGACCGCCTTCGACCTGACCCCTCCCAGCGATGCCCAGCGCCAGGCGCTGAGCGCGGGCCTGAGCGACGAGGAGCGCCGGGTGCTGTTGCAGCACGGCACCGAGGCGCCGTTCTGCGGGGTGTTCCTGGACAACAAGCTGGACGGCGTCTACACCTGCCGCTACTGCGGCCTGCCGCTGTTCCGCTCCAACGCCAAATTCGACTCCGGCACCGGCTGGCCCAGCTTCTTCGCGCCCTACGCGGGCGAGCACGTGCGCACCGTGCGCGATACCAGCTACGGCATGATCCGCGAGGAAATCGTCTGCGCGCGCTGCGGCAGCCACCTGGGCCATGTGTTCCCCGACGGCCCGCCGCCCACCGGCGAGCGCCATTGCCTGAACTCGGTGTCGCTGGCGTTCACCCGCCAGGGCCAGGCGCTGCCGGATCCCTTGCGGCGCGGCGGTGCGGAGAGCGGCGTCGCGGATTAGCCGATCCGCCGCCCTTTCGTAAAGGCACCTCATCGCGCGGCACGCACCATGTGCCGCCGGGCACCATCCACGCGCTAATACCGCTGCGAATGGGGGAAATCCCCCGCTCGCGCTGGGGCTCAACCCCGATGCATGACCGCGCGGCGCTCGCGAATACTCGCCGCGCCCTTCGTCCATCGTGGAGTTCGTGGAATGCCCGTCATGCCCCGCCCCGTTCGTCGCCGTGCGCTGCGTATTTCCGTTCTCGCCGCCGGCCTGCTCGCCAGCGGCGTCGCCCTGGCCGATGCCCATCTGGATCCGCAACTGCTGTCCAAACTCACCGCCGCGCTGCCCACCGACCGCTTGCAGGTGGTCATCAGCTACGAGCAGTCCGCGCCGGTCAGCGCCGCCCAGGTCGGCGTGCTGCAAACGCTGGGCATCCGCCAGGGCGTGACCATGCGCTCGCTGCCGATCGCCGGCGCGCTGGCCACGCCGGCGCAGATCCGCGCGCTGGCGCAGCGCGACGATGTCGCCTCGATCTATTACAACGCGCCGCTGCGTTACATGAACAACGACGCGCGCGCCATCTCCGGCGCCGCGCGCGCGGTGCAGAACCCGGGCGACTACCACCGCGCGATTCCGTTCAGCGGCCGCGGCGTGACCGTGGTGGTCAACGACTCGGGCATCGACGCCACCCACGAGGACGTGAAGTTCGGCGAGAACGTGGTCCAGAACGTGCTCGGCCCGCAGAACGTGCTGGCCAGCCTGGCCGCGGACCTCGCGCCGGGCATCGTGCCGGTCACCTACCTGGAAAACCTGCCCAACACCGACCTGGGCTCGGGCCACGGCACCCATTGCGCCGGCACCATCGGCGGCACCGGCGAGCGCTCCGGCGGCCTGTACCGCGGCGTCGCGCCCGGCGCGGACCTGGTCGGCTACGGCTCCGGCGCGGTGATCCTGGTGCTGGACGCGGTCGGCGGCCTGGACTATGCGCTGACCCATCAGTTCAGCTACGAGCATCCGGTGCGCGTGACCAGCAACTCCTGGGGCAGCAGCGGCCCGTTCGATCCGATGAACCCGGTCAACATCGCCACCTACGAGCTGTACAAGCGCGGCATCGTCAGCGTGTTCGCGGCCGGCAACGACGGCCCCGGCGAAGACACCCACAATCCCTACGCGCAGGCGCCGTGGGTGATCTCGGTGGGCGCGGGCGAGAACGACGGCGTGCTCACCGGTTTCTCCTCGCGCGGCAAGCGCGGCGAGTCGGGCACTTTCACCATGCCCGACGGCAAGCAGTGGACCTACGTCAACGAACCCACCCTCGTCGCCGACGGCGTGGACGTGGTGTCCACGCGCGCGCTCACCGGCGCGCTGCCGGCGACGGAACTGCAGCACGACGCCGACACCCTGGCGCCCGCGCACCTGCCGTTCTACACCCACATGAGCGGCACCTCGATGGCCACGCCGCACGTGGCCGGCATCGTCGCGCTGATGTTCGAAGCCAATCCGAACCTGACCCCGGCCCAGGTCAAGGACATCCTGCGCCGCACCGCCAGCAACATGACCGCGCGCCTGCCCTGGGAGGCCGGCGCCGGCTACGTCAACGCCTATGCGGCGGTGGCCGAAGCCTCCGGCACGCGCTACGGCTGGGGCGCCACGGTCAATGCGCTGCGCAGCTTCAACGCCAACGCCATCCTGCTGCCCGGCGGCAGCCAGCCGTTCTCGTTCGACTTCGTGCCCGTGGGCGCCACCGGCGAGCAGTCCTTCACCGTCGGCAGCGACGTGGCCTGGGTGGCCGCGCGCGCGACCATCGGCGAGAACACCCTGGCCCTGGTGCTGACCGATCCCGACGGCGTGACCTACGGTTCCTCGGTGGCGCTGCCGGTGCTGGGCGACACCGTGACCACCGGCGCGCCGGGCAAGCCCGGCGTGTGGAAGGTCAGCGCGCGCGGCATCGGCTCGGTGTCGGGCACCGGTCTGGACCCGCTCAAGCTCACCAACGGCTACGGCCTGCCGGGCACGGTCAGCGGCCAGATCAACCTGCTCCGGAGCGGCGGCTACACCGGCCTGAGCGACATCGCCAGCCATCCGGCGCGCCAGGCGATCGAGTACGCGGTGGCGCAGCGCCTGGTCGATGGTTTCCCGGGCGGCTACTTCAGCCCCGACACCAAGCTCAAGCGCTACGAACTGGCCCAATACCTGGTCATGGGCGGCAGCGTGCGCCAGTCGCTGCGCTTCGACGGCCAGTCCAGCTTCAGCGACCTGCCCGTGGGCAGCACCGCCTACGCCTACGCCGAATCGGCGGTGGCCGCCGGAGCGCCGCTGCGCGACCTCACCCAGCGCCAGGACGGCGTGATGGGCACGCTCAACGGCCAGTTCCGCGGCAACGACTCGGTCAGCCGCGTGAGCCTGGCCTACTCGCTGGTGCAGGCGCTGGGGCTGCAGCCGCAGGCCGCCGCCTACACCGGCCCGCTGACCGTGGCTTACGAAGGCCGGCGCATCGCCATCGACGATGCCGCCAGCATTCCGGCGGCGCTGCGCGGCTACGTGCAGCAGGCACTGGACCAGGGCGTGTTGAACGCGCGCTTCAGCCTGGTGCAGGGACCGTTCGACCTGCAGCCGACGGTGCATGCGAACTTCGATCCGAACGTGCTGGTCACCCGCGCGGGTTTCGCGGTCGCGGCGGGGCGCTTCGACGCGGCGTATCGCGCGGCGGAGGATTGAGCGCTTAAAGGGATAGAGCGGCGGCCCGGCCTAGTGCCGGGCCGCCGTCGTTTGTGCGCGCGGTTATGAATGGATAGCCCACGTATGTGGCGGTGCGACGCAATGCGCTGGTTCCACACCGCAACGTCGGCCACAACCGTCATTCCCGCGAAGGCGGGAATCGCTCTTTGCGGCTTTCGCGCTGAAGTCACTGGATGTTCGGCTCACGCCGAAGTAAAGCGGAGCCCGCATTCGCGGGAATGACGGCCGCAGGTTTCGCGGCGGCGACGAAGCGATGGGCCGCAGTTTTTGCAGTTAGAACGCGTCGCTGCCCGGCCGCGCCTCGATCCCCAGCAGCGTGCTCAACGCCTGCATCGCCTCGTCGTCGCGGCGCAGCGCGATCCAGCCCGCGTGCGCGTCGGTGCCGGTGTTCCAGGTCCACAGCGTGTAGCCGTGCTCGCGCAGGCGATCGTGCGCCAGCGCCATCAGCTCGGGAATGTCGGTGCCGGCCAGGAAATCCTCGTCGCCGGGATCGTCGCTGCCCCAGTCGATGCGCAGGTTCCAGCGCGCGGCCAGTTCGTTGAGGCTGTCGATGAAGGACGCGGCGTCCTCGGCGTCGACGTAGAAGCCGGCCTTCCAGTCGATCGCGTCGCGCAGCAGCCACACCGGCTCGTCGGTCTCGCCGCCGGCCTCGGCCAGCGCTTCGCGGTAGTCGGCGAACTGCTGCAGCGCCGATTCCTCGTCGCCGGGGTTGATCATCAGCAACAGCTGCCAGACCAGGGCCTCGGGCGCGGCCTCGTCGTCCAGGTCGTGGTCGTAGCCGTTGAGGCCGTCGTCGTCGTAATCGTCGTCGGGCGCGTTCATGCGCGCAGGATGCCGCTCCCGGGCCGGCTTGGAAAGCTTCACCCGCGCTTGCGCCCGCGGCGGCTAGCCTGCGGGCAGGTACCCGCCGGAGAACGCCGCCATGTCCCGCAACGCCGACCACGTCTACACCGCCGCGCGCGACATCGCCCGGCTGGAAGCGCGCATCGCCGGTCTGCCCGACGACGCCCGCGTGCAGTTGTCCATGCGCGACGGCCGCGTGCTGCGCGGCGTGGTCGCCGCCCTGCCCACCTTGCAGTCCTTCTACGGCCCCGGCGAGCAGGAAGGCCTGAACGGCGTGGTCCGGCTGGAGGAGCCGCTGGGCGCCGGCGGGGTGCGCATCCACGACCTGTGGCTGGACGAGATCGACGCGATCCGGCCGCTGACCGCGGCCGAGCTGGGCCGCAGCGCGCACTGAGCGGGCGCGGCGCGTATCCTACGCAGCCGGCGCGGACCCGCGCCGGCCCCGCCCGCAACCGCTAGACCGACGACGATGACCGACACGCCACCCGACCGCCTTTCCAACGACCCGCGCAGCCCCTTCCACGACGAGCAGCTGCTCGAGCGCGGCATCGGCATCCGCTTCAACGGCCAGGAGCGCCACAACGTCGAGGAATACTGCGTCAGCGAAGGCTGGGTGCGGGTGCCTGTGGGCAAGGCGCTGGACCGCCGCGGCAATCCGATGACGATCAAGGTCAAGGGCCAGGTCGAGGCCTACTTCCTGACCCCGGCCAAGGAATAAGGCCGTTGGCGCCGCGTCCGCCGTTGTCGGCGAACGCGGCGCGTCGAGTCAGTTCGCCGGCGCGCGCTTGCCCAGGCCCAACGCGTAGTACAGCGCCACCAGCAGGATCAGGAAGGCCGGACCCACGTACAGCGCCACGCGCGTGTCGGGGAAATAGGCCATCAGCCCGACCACCAGCACCAGGAACGCCAGCGCGATCCAGGTGCCCCAGGGGTACATCGGCATCTTGAACTCCAGCGCCGCGGCCTGCTCGGGGCTGAGGCCGGCGCGGAACTTGCGGTGCGCCAGCAGGATCACCGCCCAGGTCCAGATCGCGCCGAAGGTGGAGATCGAGGTCACCCACACGAACACCTTCTCCGGCACCAGGTAGTTCAGCAGCACGCCGAACAGCAGCACCGTCACCGACACCAGCACCGCCTTGCGCGGCACGCCGCCGGCCGAGGTGACCGCGAACGTGCGCGGCGCCTGGCCCTGCTGGCCCAGGTTGTAGAGCATGCGCGCGGTGCTGAAGATGCCGCTGTTGCACGAGGACAGCGCCGCGGTCAGCACCACGAAGTTGATGATGCCGGCGGCCTCGCGGATGCCCAGGCGTTCGAAGGTCTGCACGAACGGGCTGCCGGTGGTGCCCAGCTCGTTCCAGGGGTACAGCGACAGGATCACGAACAGCGCGCCGACGTAGAAGATCACGATGCGCCAGAACACCGAGTTGATCGCATCGGGAATCGACTTCTTCGGATTGGCCGCCTCGCCCGCAGTCAGGCCGATCATCTCCACGCCCAGGTAGGCGAACATCACCATCTGCAGCGACATCAGCACGCCCTGCGCGCCGTTGGGGAAGAAGCCGCCGTGCGCCCACAGGTTGGAGATGCCGATGGCGGTGCCGCCGTTGCCCAGGCCGAACACGATCATGGCCAGGCCGCCGACGATCATCAGCACGATGGTCACGACCTTGATCATGGCGAACCAGAATTCGAACTCGCCGTAGGCGCGCACCGCGATCAGGTTGACCGAGCCCATCGCCGCCAGCGCGGCCAGCGCCCAGGCCCATTGCGGCGTGCCCGGGAACCAGACCTGCATGTAGATGCCCACCGCGGTGATCTCGGCCACGCAGGTCACCAGCCACAGGAACCAGTAATTCCAGCCGGTGAGATAGCCCGACAGCGGGCCCAGATAGTCGCGCGCGTAGCGGCTGAAGGAGCCGGCCACCGGGTTGTGCACGGCCATCTCGCCCAGCGCGCGCATGATGATGAAGATCGCCGCGCCGCCGAGCAGGTAGGCCAGCAGGATGCCGGGGCCGGCGAGCTTGATCGCATTGGCCGAACCCAGGAACAGGCCGACGCCGATCGCCGCGCCCAGCGCCATCAGGCGGATGTGGCGTTCGCCCAGGCCGCGGTGGAGGTCTTGCGAGGAGCTTTGCATACGGGCTCTCCGGCCGCGCGCGGCCTGACGGTGGCGCGAGGCTCGCGCGGTGCCGCCACCCTACGCCAAGCGGGGTCTTGCGTGTAGGGCCGCGGCGAGATTTCCGCCAGGATGTGTCAACCGCATCGCGTCCGGCGCGTTGTGCTTGAGGTGTGGCGACGGAGCGACGGCATGATTCCCCGCGAAACCGTGAGCGCGGTCAATCGTTTCGGCCTGGGCGCCGCGCCCGGCCAGCTGGCCGCGGTGGGCAGCGATCCCCGCGGCTGGCTCAAGGCGCAGCTGCGCGGCGACGCGGCGGCCTCGCGCTATGCCGACCTGCCTTCCAGCCTGGACTACCTGCGCCGCGAAGCCGGCTACTACCGCGAGCGCCAGGCCGCGCGCCGCGACGGCGACGGCAAGGACGCGGTGGACAGTTTCCGCCAGCGTTTCGGCGACGACCAATGGCGCGAACAGGGCCGGCGCTACCGCGTCGCCGCCGCCAACGCGGACGGCTTCGCCGAGCGCCTGGTGCGGTTCTGGTCCAATCACTTCGCCATCTCCGTCGACAAGCGCGCCGCCTCGCTGTACGCCGCGCCGATGGAGCGCGAGGCGATCCGCCCGCACCTGTACGGCCGCTATGCCGACCTGCTGACCGCGGTGGAATCGCACCCCGGCATGCTGCGTTACCTGGACAACGTGCGCTCGGTGGGCGCCGATTCGCGCTATGCGCGGCGCGCGCGCCAACGCATGGCGCGCGCAGATCGGCAGCGGCCGCGGCGCGAAGTGGGTCTCAACGAAAACCTGGCGCGCGAAATCCTGGAGCTGCACACCCTGGGCGTGGACGGCGGCTACAGCCAGGCCGACGTGACCGAACTGGCGCGCGCGATCACCGGCTGGGGCGTGCCGCTGCCGCGCGAGCTGGCCGACGGCGGCGCGGATTCGGCCTTCGCGTTCCGCGCTGCCGCGCATGAGAGCGGCGTGCGCAACGTAGTAGGTCGCCGTTATGCGCAGGGAGGCCTGGAACAAGGCCGCGCGATCCTCGCCGACCTGGCCGTGCACCCTGCGACGGCGCGCCACCTGTCCTACAAGCTCGCGCGCCACTTCGTCGCCGACACCCCGCCGCCGGCACTGGTCGCGCGCCTGGCCGCGGCCTGGCAGCGCAGCGGCGGCGATCTGGCCACGGTCTATGCCGCGCTGATCGACAGCCCCGAGGCGTGGGGCGCGGACGCGCGCAAATTCAAAACGCCGGACGACTTCGTGCTGTCGGCGCTGCGCGCGGGCGGCATCGTGCCCGGCGAGCGGCCGCGCGCGCTGGTCGGCCTGCTCGCGCGCATGGGCCAACCGCCGTTCACCCCGCGCTCGCCGGCCGGCTACGCCGACGAGGCCGCCGAATGGAACGGCGCGGACGCGCTGTGGAAACGCGTGCAGGCCGCGCAGAGCCTGTCCGAGTCCGCACCCGAAGCGCGCATCGAACCGCTGGCGGTGGCGCAAGCGGTGTTCGCCGACCGACTGGACGCCGACACGCTGAGCGCCTTGCGCCGCGCCGAGTCGCCGCGTTCGGGCCTGACGATGCTGTACGCCAGCCCGGCCTTCCAATGGAGGAGCTGAGATGAAACTGAGCCGACGCCTGTTCCTGGGCGCCGCGGGCGCGGCGACCGTGCTGACCGTGTGGCCAGGCCTGAGCGCGGCCGCCGCCGGCGATGGCGACGCACGCCTGCTGGTGGTGCTGCTGCGCGGCGGCCTGGACGGACTGCATGCGCTGCCGCCACGCGACGACGCGGCCTATGCGCGCCTGCGCGGCGCGCTGGCGCCGCAGAACGCGCGGCCGCTGAATGCCGATTTCGCCCTGCACCCCTCCCTCGAATTCGCACACGGTCTGTACGGCCGCGGCCAGCTGTTGCCGATCGTCGCGATCGCACCGCCGTATCGCCAGCGTTCGCACTTCGAAGCGCAGGACTGCCTGGAGAACGGCACCGCCAGCGCCAGCGGCGCGGCCACGGGCTGGCTCAACCGTTGCGCGGCCGCCCTGCGCGGCGGCGAGGCCTTGTCGCTGACCGCGGTCACGCCGCTGATCATGCGCGGCCCCGGCGCCACCACCAGCTGGTCGCCGCCGCTGCCCGAAGACGTGGACCCGGTGCTGCTGCAACGGCTGCAACCGCTGTACGCGGCCGATCCGCAGCTGTCGGCCGCGTTCGCGCGCGCCGTGGACACGCAGGGCCTGGCCGGCACGGCCGGCAACGCACGCAGCGGACGCCTGGCCCAGACCATGGCCGCCGCGGCCCAATTCCTGGCGGCGCCCGACGGCCCGCGCCTGGCCTTCGTCGAGGACTCCGGCTGGGACACCCACGGCAACCAGGCCGCGGTGCTCGCGCGCAAGCTGGCCGAACTCGATGCCGGCCTGCGCCGCTATCACGACGACGCGGCCGCGATCTGGAACCGCACCGCCATCGCCGTGGTCAGCGAATTCGGCCGCACCGCCGCGGTCAACGGCACCGCCGGCACCGACCACGGTACCGGCGGTCTGGCCCTGCTCGCCGGCGGCGCGGTGCGCGGCGGCCGCATCGGCGGCGACTGGCCCGGCTTGTCGCCGTCTGCGCTCAACGACGGCCGCGACCTGCGCGCGACCACGGATCTGCGCGCCTTGTTCAAGGGCCTGCTGGCGACGCATCTGCGCGTGTCCGAGAGCGCGCTGGAGACGCGGGTGTTTCCCGACAGCCGCGCAATCGCGCCCATGATCGGCCTGACCGGCTAGTTCAAACCCAGTACAAAACCAGGATCACCGCCAGCACGTAAGCGATCACCGCCAGCAACCCCAGCAGCGGCAAGGCCGGCATCAGGAATATCTGGTAGCCCAGGATCGACAGCCCGGCCAACAGGCCCAGCCAGACGAAGGCGCACAAGGCCGACACCACGGCCAACACCGCGTTCTTGCGTTTGGCCGCCTCGAAGGTCTGCAGGCCCGTGCGCTCGCCCTCGACGATGTACGCGCCGATGGCCGCCAGCTTCTGCGGATCGTCCACCGCCACGCCGGTGGAATGCGCGCCGCGCGAGTACTGCAGGTTGTCCACCGCCGCGGTCAGGCCGGAATCGGCGAAACCGTCGAAGCCGGCGCCGCCCAGGTCGAGCAGCCCTTGGCGGTTGTCGAGCCGGAATAGCGCCGACAGCTGCTGGAACACCTTCGGGAAGATCGCCACCACCCAGTCGCGCGTGGCTACCACGTTGACCACGCTCTCGACCCGCTGCGCGTCCACCAGCTCGGCCCAAGGGTAGGAATACGGCATCACGCTGCCGGCGAAGAACACCCGGCGCACCTTCATCGTCGCGTAGCGCAGCAGCGCGCTGCCCAGGATGTAGGTGCCGTTGCTGTGGCCGACATAGTCCATCGATCGCGCGTTGGGAAAGCGCGCCGTGTGTTCGGTGTAACGGTCCATGAAATCGCGCACGTTGCGCTGCCGGTCGAACGGCAGCAGGAACCGCGCCATCGGGAACCACCCGTACTTGGAACTGAACACCGCGACCTTCTCGCCGCTGGACTCGTAACGCCGGCGCACCTCGTCGCGGACCTTGTCGGTCCATTCGCCCAGGTCGCGGATGCCGTGCATGACGTAGACCAGGCGCGTGACCTGGCGGTCTTCCTTGAACTCGATCCAGTCCGGCTCCAGCGCCTGCACATCGCCCAGCAGCGCCGCGGTAATCGCCTGCCGGCGCTGCTCCACCACCGCGCCGCCGCCTTCGCTGAGCATGCCGCCGATATCGGCATGGCTGGTCTCGGGCAGCGTCTTGAACACCGTGCCGGCGGACACGCTCAGATCCTGGCCGTCCTCTTTCGACACCAGGTCGTCCTCGCTGCCGATGAGCTGGATGACCTGCGGAAAGTGCAGCCGCCCCTGCACCACGTCCTCCGAGCGCGCCAGCTTCACCCATTGCAGCCGCGTATCGGCGATGAAGGCCGAGCCGCGGTGCATATCGAACACGAAGCGGCCGATGCCGAGCACGCGGCCGATCGGCTTGGCGATGCGGATGAACAGATAGGTGGGCCAGGGCATCAGCGCCGGACGCGGCTCCACGCTCCAGCCCCGGTTGATGCCCGCCAGCAGCACCATGCGCTCGGTCTTCTCCACCCACGGCCGCCGCGCGTGCTTGCGGCCGAACGGCGCGCGGTCCTCGTCCTCGCCGTAGCCCCAGACCAGGGCCTTGCGCAGCAGGGACGCGCCGCCGCTGTAGCCGAACAGGATCACCCGACGGTACTGGCCGCGCTTGAACTGCTCGTGGATGCCGCGCTCGATCGCGTCGGCCACCGCCGCGGCGCGCGCGTTGCTCGCGTAACCGCGCGCGCCTCCGGTCTTGTAGTCGAAGATCAGCCGGTCCGCCTCCGGCAGGGTCCGGGCGATGAGGTCCAGCGCGCCGCTGAAGCGCGCAACGCCGGGCAGCCCATGCACCGCGACCACTAGGGTATCGGCCGTCTCCGCGCTACCGCGCTCGAGCCTGTGCTCCGTCCTGGCCGGTCGCACCAGCCAGCCGGCGATCAGGCGCAAGGCCATCCACAGCAGCGCCAGCGCCAGGGCCGAGGCCAAGCCCGGCCAGATCATCGACCACAACTGCTGCAAAGTCGCCATGTCGTTCCTCCCCTAAGGAACCGCGATGACCGATGCCGCTCAGTTCGCCGCGCCCACCACGAGCGTCTTGTCCTGCTGCCCGTCCTTGTAGCTCAGGGTCAGCGTGGTCGCATAGGTCTTGCCGTCGTGGCGTTCGTCGCGCAGCTTTTCGGCCAGCAAACTGGCGACCGCACGGATCAGGAAGGTTTGCTCGAACGCGCCGCGCATCAGGGCGAAGTGGTCGTCGAAGTCCTGCCAGTCGCCGCGCACCTCCAGCAGCTCGCGCATGCGTTTGGCGCCGATGCGCAGGCGCTCCCAGCGCTTCCAGAAGGCGCGTTCCGCGCTGCCGGCACGCAGCAGCACCTGATAGACCGTCCATGGCGTCTCGCCCTTGGTCTCCTGCCCGGCCAAGCCACCGCCGTAGTCGCGCAGGTTATCGGCGATCAGGTTCTTCAGCGCCTTGCCCTCGCTGCCCGGATGACGGCGGTAGTCGTCGAACAAGGGGGCGTACAGCGCCTCGCGGCTGGCCGCGGTTGCGCGCGCCGACTGCTTGGCGTACCAGGGCAGCGCGCGGGCGGCATGGCGCGCCCAGGCCGCGTCGTCGGCCTCGGCCAGCGCGTGCATGGCCAGCGATGCGCCGCGATCGCTGAGCATCACGCTCAACCGCGGCTGGCAGCTGTCGGCCTTGGCCAGCGCCGTTTGCAGGCGATCGTACAAATCCGGCGCGGCACCGGTGTCGATCACGCCCCACAGCACCGCGTCGTCCACCACCCGCTCCAGTTCGCTGGCGGTGCGGATGCGGTTTTCCTGCCACCACAGCTGCAGGCCGCACTTGAAGTTGGAGCCGGCGGTGAGTTGCGGCGCGCGCGCCTCCTCCAGGTCGGCCTTGAGGGTCGCGCCGTAGTCGGTGTTCCAGGTGTTCGCGCTGGCGGTGTACTGCGTACTGCCCAGGTAGGCGCGCGTCCAGCGCTCGCCTTCGGCCGACACGTAGCGCCGGCTGACGAAACGGTCCTTGCGTGTCTGCTTGCTCTTGAGGTTGAACCAGGTGCCCACGCCCAGGCTGAAGCCCCAGGCGCGCACGCGTTCCACGGTCTTCTGGTGCAGGAAAAAGTCCAGCGCCAGGCCCGGGCCCGGATACGCCAGCACGCGCGCGAAGTCGAAGCCCAGCAGCGCACCGTGCAGCGCCGTCAGCGCGTCTTGCGACAGATGCGCTTCCAGCAGCGAGGCTTCGCTGGACAGGCGCAGGTATTCGTAGGTGAAACCCAGGCTGACCTTGGTTTCGGCGATCTGGGTGATGCGCTGGGTCAGCTCCTCGCTGAGCTCGGTCAGCTTCTTCTTCAGCGGCTGCAGCGGGCTGCCGTCCAGACCGAAGCGCTTGGCCAGCGCTTCCGCCACCGGACGGTACTTGGCCGGCACCTTGTCCAGCGAAGTCGCGTCCTCGATCGCCTTGATCGCCGCGGCCGGCGCGTCCAGCACGCCGGCCATGACCGAGCTCAACGCGGTCTTGACCGCGGCCGGGTCGGCGAATTGGATCTCCACGCCGGCCTTGGCCTGGAAACGGGTGTCGTGGACCTCGCTCTTGCGCACCGCGACCCGGAACGCGCGCTCGCCCGAGGCCTTCTCGCGCACGAAGCACAGGGCGAAGTCGTCTTCCAGGGTCGCGGTGAACGTCGCGCCCGCGCTGGCGCCGATCTCGATCAGGTAGGCGCCGCTGGCCGCGCCCGGCAGGCCGGACAGCGCCTGCAGCGAGGTGGAGAAGATGTCCGACCAACTCAGGCTGAGCGTGGCGGTGAGCTTGCCGCGCGCCTTCAGCGCCACCGCTTCGCCCACGCCCAGCGCGGCGATGTCGGACGCCGACAGCACGCTGCCCAGTTCGTCCACGTCCGACAGCACCGCCTCGCCGATGCGGCGGGCGGCGTCGTGGCGCTTGTAGTACAGCAGGCGCAGCGACCGGTCGCCGGCGATGCTGCCGCCGGCGCTGCCGATCTTGGCGCTGGCCTTGGCCGTGGCCGCGGCGGTCAGCGAGTACTTGAGCCAGGCGCTGCCGGTTTCGAACGCCAGTTGCGGGCGCCAGTCGGTGGTGGCCTTGTCGGGGTCGGTGGCGGCGGCGCGGTTGCCGATCACGCCGTCCTCGTCTTTGTCGTCGGCGCCGTTGTAGAGGTGCACGGCGGCGGCGATGGACGCGCCGAACACGGCCTTGATCGGCCCGCTCTGCGCGGTGGTCTGCGCGCCCTTGTCCACGTTCAGCAGTTCGGTCTGGACCGAAGCGTCCTTGAGCGGTTTGGCGGCCACGCCGCCCAGCTTCTCGACCAGGTCGGGAATCGCGATCTTGCTCATAGCCGGCTGTCCTTGCGGTCGGTTCGGTGCGTCCGGACGATCCTGTCCGGGAAAGGGCCGGGCGCGCTCCCCGCGCGCCGCGGCCGGCCGAGTATCCGCCTAATCCGTGTCGACTGTCACTGTTCACTTTCCGCCAACACCGGCGCCTCCTCGTCGACCCGCAAACCGCCTTCCTGCAGCCGGCGCAGGAAGTAGCCGGGCTCGATCAGGGTGTCGGGAAAATACAGCCCCGGCGCCGCGGCGGGCGTCTGGCCCAGGCCGAGCAGCGCCTCCACGCCCAGCGCGATCGACAGCGCGGTCAGCGGCGCCTGGCCTTGCGGATGCACCAGGTCGTGGCGTTGCCGGCGCGCCTGGCCGTCGTGGCCGACGCCCTCGATCTCGATCGCGATCTCGGTGGAGTACGGCTCGCCGCGGCGGCGGCTGGCGGTGACGCCCAGGCCCATGTCCAGGCGCAGCCAGCGCGCGTCGGTGGCCGCGGCCAGGCTGACCACGTCCAGCGGCGAATACGCGGCGGCCGCCACCTCGACGCCGTCGACACTGCGCAGCGTGGCCGCGCCTTCGTCGCCGCGCAGCCAGCGCCACTGGCCGTCTTCCAGCACCTGCGCGCCGGCGGCGGTGGTCAGGCGTTCGTAGTCGACGTAGGCGGCCGGGCCGCCCATGTCTTCCTCGTCCAGCAAGGCGCTCAGGGCGATGCGGTCCACGCGCGCGAACTCGCGGGCGTAGAGCAGCGCCGGCAGCGTGGCGGCGCCGGCCAGCCAGTGGCTGGCCAGCAGGATCGGCGCGGCCTGGGGCGCGCGCAGGTAGCGCGCGACTTCCGGCGCGATCTCGAACGAACCGCTGGAGGTGCTCACGTAGGGGATGCCCTGCGCTTGCGCGTAACGCTGGGTGTTCAAGCTGGCGTCCTTCACGAACACCACCACGGCGCTGTAGCGCGCGGACGCCGGCAGCCCCAGGTCGGCGCGTTGCAGGTCGACGGTGGTGGCGTCGGCTTGGCCCAGCGCATCGGCGATGGCTTGCGCCTTGGCCAGATCGCGACCGGCGATGGTCAGGCGCAGGCCCGGGTGCAGGCGGCGCAGGGCGTGCGCGGCTTGGGCGCCGACGACGCCGGAGCCGCCGACGATAAGGACAGGGGCGAGGGAGAGAGCGGACATAGGGAACTCCTGGGTGGGCGGCCGTCGCCTGGGCGACAAGCTACGATTGGTAAGTTACTAAAGGTAATTTACCAATCGAACCCGGCCCGCGCCGCCCCAGGCGCGCCCTCACACCGTTCCATGCGCGCAACGCCGCGCTAGCCGGCCACCGCGGTCAGGTACAGCGTCGGCACCGCTGCGGTGGCCACGCGCTCGACCGTCTGCAGCGCGTAACCGTGGCGCAGCAGGTGCTCGCGCACCGCCGTTTCGATGCGTGGCAAGGCCGTCGCCGATGGCGGCTGGAAGGCGAGCAGCAGGCGCCCGCGCGGCGCCAGCCAGCCGCGCATGCGCGCCAGCTCCGCTGCGTCGCTGTTCCAGAACGTATTGAGGTTGACCGCCACGATGCGATCGAAGCGCTCGCCCGGTTCGGCCTTGGCGATCTCGCCCAGGCGGAAGCTCAAGACACCGGAGGCCACCGCGTCGGCGTTGCGCCACACCGCTTTGGCGATGGCCGCGGACGAGCGATCCAGGCCCAGGTAATGCCCGCGCGCGAGCTGCGGCGCGATCAGGGCCGCGAGCACGCCGTTGCCGCAGCCCAGTTCGAGCACGGCATCGGCCGGCCCCACGGCGAGGCGTTCGGCCGCGCCCTTCAGACGTTCGGGTATTGCCGGTGCCGTGGCCATCGCTAGTCGGCCAGGGCCGCGGCCATGGCCGCCTGCGGCCAGGTGCACACGCCCTTCTCGCGCACCTGCGCCCCGATGCGGCGGTAGAAACGCCGGGCGCCGCCGTTGCCGGTTTCCACCGTCCAGCGCGCATGGGCCAGGCCGCGCTGCACGCAGACCTCGGCCACGGCGCGCATCAGGCGCTCGCCCACGCCCTGGCCGCGTGCGGCGTCGGTCACGTACAGATCGTCCAGCGCCAGGCAGTCGCCGCGCCACCAGATCGAATAGCCCAAAGTGTAGGAGACGAAGCCCACGGCCACGCCGTCGATTTCGGCGAGCAAGGCCTGATAGCGGCTGGCGTCGGCCGCCAGGCTGGCGGCGTCGGCGAGCAGGTGCGCCTGCTGGCCTTCGTACTCGGCCAGTTCGCGCATCAGGGCGTAGAGCGTGGCGGCATCGGCGGAGGTGGTGGCGCGGATGGACAGCGGCATAAGAAGTCGCGGCGTTGGCTGCGGCCACTTATGCGGCTTGGGGCCGGCGCGCCGCAAGTGCGGGGCTCACTCCAGGCTAGGCCCCGCTCGCATCGGCGTCGCCGTCGGCCGCGCACACCCTGGCCCTGCCCGCGCGCTTGGCGCGGTACAGGCCGTTGTCGGCCTGGGTCAGCAGGCCGGCGATGGTGCTTTCGCCGTCGGCGCGCGCGCTGGCCACGCCTATGCTCACCGTCACCACGCCCAGTTCGCTGCCGGCGTGCACGATGCCCAGCGCGCGCACCGCGCGTTCCACGTTCTCGACCACGGTCAACGCGCCGTCCAGATCGATCTCCGGCAGCAGGCAGGTGAACTCCTCGCCGCCGGTGCGCGCGACCAGGTCGCCGGCGCGGGCCAGGCTGCCTTCGATCGCGGCCGCGACCTGGCGCAGGCAGTCGTCGCCGGCCAGATGGCCGTAGGTGTCGTTGTAGGCCTTGAAATGGTCGATATCGACGATGCTCGCCGACAGCGGCTGGCCGGCGCGGCGGCAGCGCTGCCACTCGCGCTCCAGGCGCTCGTCGAACTGGCGGCGGTTGGCCACGCCGGTCAGGCCGTCGACCCAGGCCATGCGCCGCAACAAATCCGACTGCAGCTTCAAGGTCAGGTGCGCGCGCACGCGGTTGCGCACGGTCAGCGCGTTGATCGGCTTGGTGATGAAGTCCACGCCGCCGGCGTCCCAGCACGCGGCTTCTTCGGCCGGATCGTCCAGGCTGGTGACGAAGATCACCGGGATGCTTTCGGTCTGCGCGTCGGCCTTGAGCGCACGGCACACTTCCAGCCCGCTCATGTCGGGCATGACCACGTCCAGCAGCACCAGGTCCGGCGGGGTCTGCCGGCAGAAGGCCAGCGCCTGCGCGCCGTTGGTGGCCATGAACACATCGTGGTCGGCGGAAAACACTTCGTGCAAGGCGCGGATGTTGATCGGCTGGTCGTCCACCACCAGCAAACGCGCGCGTTGCGAAGCGGCCGCCGTCCCGGGCAACGCCTCCACGTCGTACAGGGTCACGCTCATCTCCTCCCTCACCTGGGCACCGCCAGCAATCGGCCGCAAACCTCCGCGGCGGCGGCGAAATCGAAACGGGTCAGCGCATCGGCCAGTTGCCGGTGCTCTTGCGGATGGTCGCGGAGCAGGCCCGCTTCCAGCCGGTGGAATTCGTCCAGCGCGCTCAGGTTGGACGCGATCAGCATGCCGCGCAGGCGCTGCAGCAGCTCGGGCGTGATGCGCACGGCGTCGGCCGGCGGCGCCTGGTCTTCGGCCAGCGCCTCCAGGCTTTCGCGCGCGGCGGCCGAGGCATCGTTCAAACCCGCGCGCAGCGCGCCCAGTTGCAAGGCGCGCAGCCAGTCGTCGCCGGCACCGACGATGGCCTTCTCCTGCAGTTCGGCCAGCTGCGCCAGACGCATCGCGCCGACGGTGGCGGCCACGCCCTTGAGCGTGTGCAGCTGGCGCGCGGCATCGTCGCGCTGGCGCGAGCGCAGGGCGGTGGCCAGCTCGCCCATGATCTGGGTGGCGCCGTCGGGGAAGCCGCGCAGCACGTCGGCATAGACGCGGCGCTTGCCGCCGAAGCGCGACAGCGCGGCCGGCCAGTCGAGCAACGGCGGTTCATCGTTGGCCGCTTTGGGCGGCTCGATCGGCGCGGGGGCCGGCGCGGGCGCGGCGGCTTCGGTCTTGGCGGCTTCGACCGGCGCAGCGACGGGCGCCGCGTTTTCCTGCGCCACCGGCGATTCCACCACCGGCTCGCTGTTCGCCGCCACATTCGCGGCCTGATCGCGCCCGGTCCAATGCAGCAGCCGCGCGACCAGCGTGTCCAGATCGAAGGGCTTGCCCAGGTGATCGTTCATGCCCGCCGCCAGGCAGGCCTCACGATCGGAGGGCAGCACGTTCGCGGTCATGGCGATGATCGGCAGCTTGCGCAGGCCCAGGTTGCCGCGGATGCGTCGGGTGGCGGTGTAGCCGTCCATGTCCGGCATCTGGATGTCCATCAGCACCACTTCGTACTTGTTGGCGCCGCGGCTGAGCAACTGCAGCGCGGTGGCGCCGCCGCCGGCCACTTCCACGCGCGCGCCCTCGCTCTCCAGCAGATCGGTGACCACCTGCTGGTTGGTCGGATTGTCCTCCACCACCAGCAGCGACAGCCCGTCCAGGCGGCGGCGCGAGGGGCGCAGCGGTTCGGCTTCGGGCAGCGGCGGCGGCAGGCCCTGGCCCGAACGCGCGTCAGCCACCGCGTCGATCAGCATGGCCACGGTCACCGGCTTCATGAGGAAGCCGTCCAGCACCGCCTGCTCGCGCGACAAGCGCTCGACCAGCATCTCGCGGCCGTGCGCGGTCACCATCACGATCAGCGGCGCCTGGCCGGCGCCGAGCAGTTCGCGGATGCGGCGCCCGGTTTCCCAGCCGTCCAGGCCCGGCATGCGCCAGTCCAAGAAGATCACCTGGTAGGGCGTGGCCTCGGCATGCGCGCGCTCGACGAACTCCAGCGCCTCCTCGCCGCTGCGCGCGGCATCGGCCTTCCAGCCGATGGACTGGACCATGGCCGCGATCGCGTTGCGCGCGCTGTCGTTGTCGTCCACCACCAGCGCGCGCAGTTCGCGCAGGCGCTCGGGCGGACCGGCCGCGGCCTGGTCGCCGGGCAGCTCCAGCGACACGCTGAAGAAGAAGCGGCTGCCGCGCCCGCGCTCGCTCTGCACGCCCAGCTCGCCGCCCATCAGCCGCACCAGACGCTGGCTGATCGCCAGGCCCAGGCCGGTGCCGCCGAAGCGGCGGGTGGTGGACGCCTCGGCCTGGGAGAAGCCCTCGAAGATCGCCGCCAGCTTGTCCTCGTCGATGCCGATGCCGGTGTCGCGCACTTCGAACTCCAGCGCCACCCGCTGATCGTCGCCGCCGACCGCGCGCACCACCAGCACCACTTCGCCGTAATGGGTGAACTTGACCGCGTTGCCGAGCAGGTTGATCAGCACCTGCTGCAGGCGCAGCGAATCGCCGACCAGGCGCTTGGGCGCGCGCTCGTCGATGTCGAACACGATCTCGATGTCCTTGTCGCCGACGTTGGCGCTGAGGATCACCGAAATGTCGCGCAGCACCTGCTCCAGTTCGAACTCGTGCGACTCCAGGGTCTGCCGACCGGCCTCGATCTTGGAGAAGTCCAGGATGTCGTTGAGGATGCCCAGCAGGGTCTTGGCCGCGGTCTCGGTCTTGTTGGCGTAGTCCATCTGGCGCAGGTCCAGACGGGTCTTCTGCAGCAGTTGCAGCATGCCCAGGATCGCGTTCATGGGCGTGCGGATCTCATGGCTCATGTTGGCCAGGAAATCGCTCTTGGCCTTGCTGGCCGCCTCCGCCGCCGCCACCGCGTCCACCATCGCCGCCTCGGCGGCGCGCTGCACGGTGATGTCCTCTGCGATGGACCAGGTGTGCAGCTGGCCGTCGATGCGCAGGGCCACGCCGTTCAGGCGCACCGGCACGCGCGCGCCATCCTTGCGCACGAACTGCTTTTCGTACGGGCCGTAGCGGCCGCTGCCCTTGAGCGCGCGCTGCACCGCCTTTTCCTGCAGCTCGAACTCCTTGGGCGTGAGCCTGGACTGATCCAGCGCGCGCAGCTCGGCGTCGCTGTAGCCGGTGAGCGCGCGGAACTCCTCGTTGAACTCGACGAAGCGGCCGCTCTCGTCGGTGAGCGCGATGCCCAGCGGCGACAGCTCGAACAATCCGCGCAACTTGCGCTCGTTGGTCTCCAGCGCGGCCTCGCGGCGCTTGCGCTCGCGCAGGTCCACGGCGATGCCCAGGTAACCGGCGATCTCGCCGTCGTCCTTGCGCAGGGTGCTGACGTTGAGCAGCACCGGAATGCGGTCGCCGCCCTTGGTGATGTAGGTCCACTCGTTGGAATCGGGCTCGGTGCGGGCCTTGACCACGAACACTTCGAAGCCCGGGTCCACCGAACGCCCCAGTTCGGCCTGCAGCGCGTGCGCGCGCTC
Organism: Lysobacter silvisoli; assembly: GCF_003382365.1. Taxonomy (NCBI): domain Bacteria; kingdom Pseudomonadati; phylum Pseudomonadota; class Gammaproteobacteria; order Lysobacterales; family Lysobacteraceae; genus Lysobacter; species Lysobacter silvisoli. The sequence continues at coordinate 40,603 of NZ_QTSU01000005.1, forward strand.
GGCCATTTCCAACGGGTCGTGGAAGATCGCCTGGGTCTCGCGTCCGACCACCTCGTCGGCCGAATAGCCCAGGATCGCCTCGGCGGCCGGATTGAACAGGGTGATCAAGCCCTGCGGATCGGAAGCGATGATCGCGTAACCGGCATTGGCCAGGATCGCGCGTTGCAACGCCGAATAGGCCTGCAGCTCGGCGGTGCGCTCCTCGACCTGATGCTCCAGGGTGGCGTTGAGCTGCAGGATCTCGGCCTGGGCTTCCTTGCGGTCGGCGATGTCGCGCACGGTCGAGGCCACGCCCACCACGCGGCCGCTGCCGCTGCGGATCGGCGCGGCGGAAATCTCCACGAACAGCGGCGAACCGTTGCGGTGGCGGCGGATGGTTTCGATCGCCACCGCTTCCTCGCCGGCCAGCGCGCGCTGCAGGATCTGGCCGTCTTCTGAGATGCGCTCGTAAGGCACCACCAGTTCCACCAGCGAACGGCCGATGGCGTCGTCGGCGCGGTAGCCGAACATCTGCTCGGCGGCGCGGTTCCATTCGGTCACCCGCCCGTCGGGCGAAGTGCCGACGATGGCGTCGTGCGAGCTTTCCACGATCGCCGCCAGGCGCGCGCTCTGCGCGATCGATCGGCGCTTGCGTTCGCTGGACCCCAGGAACAGGTACAGCATCACCGCCAGCAGCGCGCCCAGGCCGGCGATGGCCGCGGCCGCACGCAGCGGCTGCTGCAGTTCCAACGCGGCCAAGGTGGCCGGCCGCGCCTTGATCTCCATGCGCCACTGGCGGCCGTACAGCTCCAGCGTGCGGGCGCGCGAGCGCGCGTCGTCGATGCCGTCGGCGGCGCCGGCGGAGGCGAAGATGCGGTAATGCTGGGCGATGTCGGTGACATCGGTCAGGGCGAAGTCGTACTCGCCATGGGCCTGTTCGAAACCGGCCAGGATCTCGTCGCTGACCAGCGGCGCGAACACCCAGCCGATGCCCGCGGCCTGGGCCGCGTCGGCGGCCGGCGTCTGCGCGCCGGCGTAGACCGGCAGCAACAGCAGCAGGCTGCGGTTGGGCCGGTCGCGCGCCTGCAGCAGGGTGATCGGCGCGGTCAGGGTGGCACGGCCGCTCTTGAGCGCGGCCAGCGCGGCCTCGCGCCGGTAGCGCTCGGAGGCGATGTCCAGGCCCAGCGCGTCGCGATTGGTCGCTTCCGGTTCCAGGTAGCGGATCAGGAATTTCTCGCCCTTGCGCGGCGTCAGCTGGCGCAGCTTGACCTCGCGCGCGCCCTCGGCGCGCAGGCTGGCCAGGAAGGCGCCCTCGCGCCCGGCCGGCACCCGCGCGATGTAGCCGTAGCCGCGTGCGCCCGGGAACTCGCGCGCCATATCCAGCGATTCCACATAACGGCGGAAGCGCTCGCGGTTGATCGCGCCGCCGGCGCCGATGACCGCGCCGCGCGCGCCGCGCAAGCCGTATTCGTACATCCGCATGCGCGCGGTCAGATCGGCCGCGGCCTGGTCGGCCAGGCCGTCCAGCAGCTGCTGGGTGCGGGTCTGGTTGCCGGCGTGCTGGCGCAAGCCGACCATCACCGCTCCGGCCAATCCGAGCAGCAGTACCAGCACAGCCAAGCGCGCGGGGCTGCGGAAACGGCTAATGGGGCTCCCCTCCCAAGTTAGAGCCCTGAAAAGTAACAAAACGCGTGTGCAGAATCCGAGGGGGATTGCGCGGAATGGGCCAGTTGAGGCCCCGGTGCGGCGGGCCGTGGCAGCCCGCCGGTCCTCGCCCGGCCCGGTTCGGTGCCACCGGAGTGACCACCGGCGCATGTGTCGGCACCGGAATGGTGGTTGAATGCGCGGGCCTCCCCACCACGAGATCCGCATGAAGTTCCTGGTGATGATCTACAACGACGACGGCCTGCTCCAAGCCCTGCCCGACGGTGCTACCGATACCATGATGCGCGAGTGCCTGCTGCACGCCGACGAGCTGCGCGACCAGGGCCACTTGCTGGATTCGCAACAATTGCACGCGCCCACCACCGCCAAGACCCTGCGCGTGCGCGGCGGCCGCGCCACCATCACCGACGGCCCCTTCGCCGAAACCAAGGAATACTTGGGAGGTTTCAACCTCATCGAAGCGGCCGACATGGACGAGGCCCTGCGCATCGCCCAGCAGTTCCCCTGGGCAAACTCCGGCGCGATCGAAGTGCGGCCAGTGATCGATATCGCCCAGGTGCGGGAGCGCGTGGGGGCTTGAGGTGAGTGTCGGTAGCGGGGGCGCCGCTACTCGAGCAAAAGCAAATGCCCCCTAGCCCCCCTATTCAAAGGGGGGAACCGCGATGCAGCGCCTTTGCTTGTCTTCCCCCTTTGAAAAAGGGGGACTGAGGGGGATTTGCTCTTAGCCAGTCTCGCCCCCTGCGACCCGCCCCCAGCAAACTGCCCGCCTCCTCGTCAGGGAGACCGGCGGGGGCGGCGGGCGGACTGGGACCGCGCGCCGCCCCGGCCTCATCAGTTCGCGCCGGCCGGGCGCTTGACCACCACGCCCGCGCGCATCACCAGCAGCGGCCGTTCGGTGGCGCGGATATCGCGGAGCACGTCGCCGGGCACGGCGACGATGTCGGCGGCCTTGCCCGCCTCCAGGGTGCCGGTGTCGCCGTCGATGCCCAGCAGCTTGGCCGAGCCCTGGCTGCTGGTCATCAGCGCCTGCGCCGGGCTCATGCCCATGTCCACGTAATCGCCGAACTCGCGCGCGTTGAGCCCGTGCGGGAACACCGCCGAGTCGGTGCCGTAGGCGATGGGCACGCCGATCTGCAGCGCCTGCTTGAACATGCGCGTGTGCGCCGCGGCCGCCGCGCGCGCTTTCTCGCCGATCTTGGGCGGATAGGTGCCGGCCTTTTCGTCCACCCACAGCTGGGTCATGCGCGTGGGCACCAGGTACACGCCCTTGCGCTTCATCAGCTGCAGGGTGTCGGCGGTGAGGAAGCTGCCGTGCTCGATCGAGTCCACGCCCGCCTCCACCGCCAGCCGCGCGGCCACGTCGCCGTGGCTGTGCGCGGCGACCTTGCGGTTCCAGTTGTGCGCCTCGCCGATGATCGCGCGCAGTTCCTCGGGCGTGAGCTGGGGCACGTCGACCGGATCGGACTCGGACAGCACGCCACCGGAGGCGCAGATCTTGATCACGTCGGCGCCGAACTTCATTTGCTGGCGCACCGCCAACCGGCATTCCTCGGCGCCGTTGCACACGCCCTCCAGCGGGCCGGCCGGGCGCACCCGGTCCGGCGGCGCGTTGACGCTATCGCAATGGCCGCCGGTGGAACCCAGCGCGTGGCCGGCCGCGATCAGACGCGGGCCCTGCACCAGGCCGCTGTTGATGGCGTTGCGCAGGCCGATGTCGACGAAGTCCGGCGCGCCCAGTTCGCGCGCGCTGGTCACGCCCGCCGCCAGCGCCGCCTGCGCATTGCGCTGGGCGTGGAAGGCCTGCTCGGTGGGGAAGCGCAGCATGTTCTCGTAGAAGCCCTGCGCCCAGTCCTCGTTATGGTCCGAGGCCAGGTGCGTGTGCGCGTCGATGTAGCCCGGCAGCAGGGTGGCGTCGCCCAGGTCGATGGTGCGCACGTTGGCGTCCACCGGCGGCTTGGCGTCGGCGCCGACCGCGACGATGCGGCCGCCGCTGACCACCACCACGCCCGGCGACACCAGCCGCCCGCTCTTGCCGTCGAACAGGTGCGCGGCCTTGAGCACCACCACCTCGGGCGCGGCGGTCTGCGCCGACGCGCTCAGCGCCAGCCCCCACGACAATGCGACGGACAACGCGGCGATGCGGAACTTCATGCGGCCTCTCCCCAGGTGCGTGACGGTGCCCCGAGTGTAGGCCGCGCGGCGCCGCGGGAAACGGGCGCCGCACTTGATCCAGGTCGCATTCCGGACCCCGGCCCGGCGGCGATGCGCCGGGCGGGGGTGCGGGCTGCTCTTACTTCGCCGCCGGCGCGCGCAGCAGGTCGCGCACGGCTTCGGCCACGCCGGTGGCCGACTGCGGGTTCTGGCCGGTGACCAGGCGTCCGTCCACCACCACCTTGGCGGTCCAGTCCGGCGCCGGCTGGTGCAACGCGCCGCGCTGGCTCAGCGTGGTCGCGAGCAGGAAGGGCACCACCTGGTCCAGCTTCACCGCGCGTTCCTCGTCGTCGGTGAAAGCGCTTACTTTCTTGCCCGCCACCAGGTAACGACCGTCGCTCAGGGTCACGTTCACCAGCGCCGCCGGGCCGTGACAGACCGCGGCCACCACCTGGCCGGACTCGTAGATCTCGCGCGTGACCCGCCGCACCGCTGGGCTGTCCGGGAAATCCCAGACCGCGCCGTGTCCGCCGGCGTAGAACACCGCGGCGTAACGGCTGGCGTCCACCTGCTCCAGGCGCTGGGTATGGCGGATGGCCTCGCGGAACTTGGGGTCGTTCCAGTAGCGGGCGTTGGTGGCGTCGTCCAGCTCCACGCCGTCCACCGGCGGCTCGCCGCCCTGGATCGAGGCGAACTCGACCGGGATGCCGGCGGCGTCGAACACCGCCAGCGGGTGGGTGACCTCGCCCAGGTAGAAACCGGTGGGCTGGCCGGTGTCGCCCTTCTGGCCGTGGCTGGTGAGCACGATCAGCACGGGCTTGGTCTGGGCGTGGGGGGCCGGGCCGGCCGCCGAGGCGGCCAGGCCGATCAGGGCGGCGGCGAACAGGGAGGTCATGGCGTTGCTCCGGTTGGGGGGTCGGCGGGTGCCGACCGGTGAACGCCACTCTATTGATCGCATAAACGGCGATAAACTTGGGTCAAGGAAAATCACTTGTGCGCTTAACGCAAAAATGAGCCGCCGCTACGACCACCTCGCCGACGTCGAAGCCTTCGCCACCGCGGTGGAGCGCGGTTCGCTGACCGCTGCCGCCCAGGCCCTGGGCACCACGCCCTCGGCCGTCAGCCGCGCGGTGGTGCGCCTGGAAACCCGGCTGGGCGTGCAGCTGTTGCGGCGCACCACCCGCCGCCTGGGCCTGACCGATGCCGGGCGCCTGTACCTGGAGCAGTCGCGCGCGGCCTTCGCCCTGATCGACGACGCCGAGCGCCAGTTGCAGGGCCACGACGGCGAGCTCAGCGGCAGCGTGCGCCTGAGCGTGCCCACCACCTACGGCCACTACCGCCTGCCCGATCGCTTGCGCGCGTTCGCGCAGCGCCACCCGCGCGTGCGCGTGGAACTGAGCATCGCCAACCGCAACGTCGACCTGGTCGCCGAGGGCTACGACCTGGCGATCCGCCTGGGCGAACTGCCCGACAGCGGCCTGGTCGCGCGCCCACTCGAGCACGCGCCGGCGTGCCTGGTCGCCTCGCCGGATTACCTGCAGCGCGCCGGCGTGCCGCAACGCATCGCCGACCTGTCCGCGCATGCCTGCCTGTCCTTTGTGATGCCCAGCACCGGTCGCGTGTTTCCCTGGCTGCTGCGCGAGGACGGCCACGACCGCGACTGGATTCCGGCCGGCGGCGTGCGCCTGTCCGACGACCCGCTGGGCCTGGTCACCCTGGCCGAGCACGGCATGGGCATTTGCCAAAGTTACAACTTCGTCGTCGCGCAGCGCCTGCGCAGCGGCCGCCTGGTGGAAGTGCTGCCGCAGGCGCGCGGACGCGGCCGCGCGTTCTCGGCGATCTACGCCCCGCACCGCCAGCTCTCGCCCGCCGCGCGCGCGCTGATCGACGCGCTGACCGAGAGCTAAAGACCGGCGCGCGCGGCATTTGCGGGCGCCGCGGCGCAGGCGGACAATCTTAGTGCCGCCTAACCGCGCCCCATCACGGAGCACCCCATGACTCTCCGTCCTTCCCTGCTCGCCGCCCTGCTCGCCCTCGCCCTGGCCGGCGGCGCCGACGCCAAGACCCGCTACGTCACCGACCCGGACGCGCCGCGCGCGCTGCCCGAACAAGGTCCGGTGGACGTGAGCTGGCAGAACCCCGCGCAGTTCACCGAGATCCGCTACAGCGGCAACTCCAGCGAAGCCAAGCGCGGCAACTGGGTCTACGACCTCGCCCAGCACCTGCGCCAGCGCGCGCAAAAGCGCCTGCCCGCGGGCGAGCGCCTGGAAGTGGACATCACCGACATCCGCCGCGCCGGCAACTATGAGCCCTGGCGCGGCGTGAACTTCGACGACACCCGCTTCATCCGCGACATCTACCCGCCACGCATCACCTTGAACTTCAAGCGCATCGGCGCCGACGGCCAGGTGATCGCCGAAGGCGAACGCAAGCTCAGCGACCTGGGTTTCCTCACCAACGCCAACGTGCTCAGCAACACCGACCCGCTGCGCTACGAAAAGTCGCTGATCAACCGCTGGGTGGACCGCGAGTTCAAGAACCCCGGCGCCTGAGCCGCGACCGACGCGTGCGCGTCGGTCGCCCGGTTAGCGGACCGACGCCTCCAGGAACCGCCGCAACAGCGCATTGAACGCCTCGGGCCGGTCCACGAACACGCCGTGGCCGGCCTCGTCCATCACTTCCAGCACCGCGCCCGGCACCTGCTGCGCAGCCGCGCGCTGCGCGGCGAGTTCGTCGGATTTCGCCGACGCCACGATCAAGGTCGGGCGATCCAGCTTGGCCAGCGCGCCGCTGCGGTCGGCGCCGTACAGGTCCGCGACCAGCATCGCCACGCCGGTGGACGTGGGCGTACGCAAGGCGATGTCCACGCGGCGCTGCAGCACCGGCGGCGGCAGCGGGCGGGCGAAGATCGCGCCCATCATGCCCTGCAGGTATTCACGTGGATGCGCCGCATAGATCGCCATGCGCTGCAGCAACTGCGCCGCCGCCTTGGGGTCGGTCTGCGCCGAGGCCGCGCCCTTGGACACCGCCGCGTCCACCAGCACCACGCCGGCCAGGCGTGTGGTGCCATAGCGCTCCACGTAAGCCATGCTGTCCTGCACACCCTGCGACCAGCCGATCAACACCGCGCGCTCGATGCGCTGCGAGGCCAGCAGCGTTTCGATGTCGCCCGCCCGCACCTCCGGCGTATTGCCGCCGCCGGCCAGGTCCGAGGCGCCCTGCGAGCGCGGGTCGATAGCGATCACCCGGTAGCCGTCGGCGAAGGCGGCCAGCTGCGCTTCCCAGATCGTATGGTCCATGCCCCAGCCGGGCACGAACACCAGCACCGGCGCATCGGCGCGGCGGTTGTCGACGTAGTGGATTTTCGTGCCGTCGGATGACGTCGAATGCGCCGACTGCAAACCGCCCGCCGTTGCCGGCGCTACTGCCAGCCATAGTCCAAGCGCGGCCCCGGCCGAAAACCTCAAGCCACTACGCAGCGCAGCACCGATCCCTGCCATCGCCTCACTCCCGCTATCAGATCGGCCGATCATGCCGGGCGGCGCTGGTGCGCGTATGTGCCGTGAGTGTGATCTTTCGCCGCGCTCGGCTCAGAAACGCGCAGGCCGCCCCGATCGCTCGGGGCGGCCTGTAGCCAGCGGCTAATAACGTTGCGATCAGCCGGCCTGAATCGCGTTCGGATCGGCGTTCTCGTCCATGTAGAACACTTCCCACTGGTGGCCGTCCGGGTCTTCGTAGCCGCGCTGGTACATGAAGCCGTAGTCCTTGGCTTCCGGCGACTTGGCGCCGGCGGCCACGGCCTTGTCGACCAGCACGTCGACCGCGGCGCGGTCCTCGGCGTTGATGCTGATGATGGCCGACACGGACTTGTGGGTGTCGGCGATGGGCTTGTCGATGAAGGTCTGGAAGAACGGCTTCACCAGCAGCATCACGTAGATGTCGTCGGAAACGACCATGCAGGTGGCGTTCTCGTCGGTGAACTTCTGATTGAAGGTGTAGCCCAGCTGGGTATAGAAAGCGACGGAACGCTCCAGGCTCTGCACGGGCAGGTTGACGAAGATCTTGGTGGTCATGTCGGTAGTCCTGTTTGGGTAGGAAAGGTTCGGCGGGCCTTCGTAGGGTGCTTTCCGGCCTGCTCATAAGGGGCGACGAAGGCAGGGGCGCCGAATCGACACGACCGGCAAAAAATATTCTTGCGGCCTTCAGCCGGGTGGGTCCAGGTAAGGCTGCAGGCGCTCGGCCAGCCAGTGCATGAACACCTGCACCCGTTGCGGCAGATGGCGGCGGTGGGCGTAGAGCAGGGTCACCGGCATGGGCTCGGCCGGCCACTGCGGCAGCACTTCCACCAGCCGGCCGTCGTCCAGGTGCTGCTGCAGGCCCACCACCGGCGCCTGGATCAGGCCCAACCCGGCCAGGCAGGCGCCTTGGTAAGCCTCGATGCTGTTGACCGTGAGCGCGCCGGCCATGGGCCGCACGCGGTAGGCGCTGCCGTCCCAATACTCCCAGCCGTCAGGGCGCGCGCCCAGGTTGGTCACGTAATGGACCAGGCGATGCGCGTCCAGATCTTCCAGCGTGCGCGGCGTGCCGTAACGCCGCAGGTAATCGGGGCTGGCGCAGTTGACCGTACGCAGCTGGCCCAGCGGCCGCGCGACCAGGCTGCTGTCGCCCAGCGCGCCCACGCGCAGCACGCAGTCGAAACCCTCGCGCACCAGGTCCACGCGGCGGTCGGTGCTGCTCAGTTCCAGCTCCAGTTGCGGATGCTCGGCCAGAAACGCAGGCAGCGCCGGCAGCACCCGGTCGCGCGCGATGCTGCTGGGCATGTCCACGCGCAGGCGGCCGCGCAATGCCTGCGGCGCCTGCCGGAACAGGCCCTGCACTTCGTCCAGGTCGGCCAGCAGGTCCTTGCAGCGTTCGTAGAACACCTGCCCGTCCTGGGTGAGCTGGACCTTGCGCGTGGTCCGGTGCAGCAGCCGCGCGCCCAGCAGGTTCTCCAACTGCTGCACCGCCGTGGAGGCGCTGGCCTTGGGCAGGGCCAGGCTGTCGGCGGCGCGGGTGAAGCTGGTCAGTTCGGCGACGCGGACGAAGACCTGCATCGCCTCGATCTGGTTCATGGCGCGCTCTCCGGCAATTGTTCGCGATTTGCGAACAAATAAATCGAATTGCGCAGATTTATCACCATTCAACCCGCCAATAAAGTGGCGCCACCCCATCAAGGAGCGCCCCACCATGACCACCCCCATCGCCCTGATCACCGGCGGCAGCCGCGGCCTGGGCCGCAGCGCCGCGCTGCGCCTGGCCGAGCACGGCAGCGACGCGATCCTGACCTACCGCAGCCAGCGCGCCGAAGCCGAAGCCGTGGTCGCCGACATCCAGGCCCTGGGCCGCCGCGCCGTGGCCCTGCCGCTGGACGTGGGCGACAGCGCCGGCTTTCCCGCCTTCGTCGAACAGGTCCGCCAGGCCCTGGCCACGCACTGGCAGCGCGAGCGCTTCGACCACTTGGTCAACAACGCCGGCATGGGCGTGCACGCCGCCTTCGCCGAGACCACGCCGGAGCAGTTCGACCAGCTGATGAACGTGCACCTCAAGGGCCCGTTCTTCCTGACCCAGGCGCTGCTGCCGCTGATCGCCGACGGCGGCCGCATCGTCAACGTGTCCAGCGGCCTGGCCCGCTTCGCCCTGCCCGGCTATGCCGCCTACGCGGCCATGAAGGGCGGCGTGGAAGTGCTGACCCGCTATATGGCCAAGGAACTGGGCGCGCGCGGCATCGCGGTGAACACGCTCGCGCCGGGCGCTATCGAGACCGACTTCGGCGGCGGCGCCGTGCGCGACAACCACGAGCTCAACGCCTACATCGCCGCGCAGACCGCGCTGGGCCGGGTCGGCCTGCCGGACGATATCGGCGGCGCGTTCGCCGCGCTGCTGTCGGCCGACAGCCGCTGGATCAACGCCCAGCGCATCGAGGCCTCGGGCGGCATGTTCCTGTAAGCGATTACCGTCACAGGCGCGCTGAACGGCGCGCTAGCAAGGTGTAAAGCCTGGTTAAACGCGGCGCGCCCGACCCCCTCGACGCGCGCCGCGTTTCGTCGATGATGCGGCCACACGCATACGACAAGCCGGGGACCACCCGGCGTCACCGGAGAGCTTTTATGAAACGCCTACTGCTGGCTGCCGCGCTCACCTTCGTCACCCTGTCCGCCCCGGCCCTGGCCTACGACCGCGACAAAGGCCGCGGCCACGACCGCCACCACCGCGACGACGACCGGGGCCGCGGCCACGGCCGCGACTATCGCGACGATCACCGCTACCGCGGCGACCGCGATCGCGACCACGACCGCCGCGACTACCGCGGTTACGACCGCTACGACAGCCGCTACTACTACAGCTACGACGGCCGCAACCACCCGCCGGGCCGCCACCGCGGCTGGCACAAGGACTACCGCCGCGGCCAGCGCATCGACGTGGTCTACATGCAGCCGCGCTACTACATCGACGACTACCCGCGTTACCACGTCGCCCCGCCGCCGCGCGGCCACCGCTGGGTGCGCATGGACGACGGCCGCTTGATCCTGATCGCCGTGGCCACGGGCATCATCGCCGACGTGCTGCTGCATCACTGATCGGTCCAACAGCGCAATTCGAGAGCCCCGCTACCGCGGGGCTTTTCTTTTGGCAGCGCCACGACCGTCCGCTGCCTTATGCTGCCCACGGGCGTCACGACGACCGCCTTCCAGGGGAGCCGACCGAATGAAAGCGCTGCTCGCAACCGCTTTGCTGCTGTTCGCCGCCGGCGCGCACGCCTGCATCAACGAAGTCGGTACCGATCGCAACGGCCGGCGCTTCGACAGCCTGTGGTACCTGGGCGAAGGCGTCACCGAGCCCATGCGCGAACGCTCCGGCCGCCGCCACGCCCTGGAGCGCGCGAAGACCACGATCGCCGAAGCACGCAAGCAGCCCAGCTTCGAATCCCTGACCAACCTGGGCGTGCTGTTGATCTACCAGGGCCAGTACCCGCTGGCGATCCGCCACTTCCTGAGCGTCGAACGCCGCTACCCCGGCCACCACGAAACCGCAGCCAACCTGGGCACCGCGCTGGAACTCGCCGGCCAGGACTCAGTCGCGTTGCGCTGGATCCGCCTGGGCATCCAGCGCAATGTCGACGAACACCTGCGCTCGGAATGGCTGCACGCACGCATCCTCGAAGCCAAGATCGCCGCAGCGCGCGACCCGGCCTACCTGCAGCGCCATTCCATCGCAGGCCTGCGCTTCGAAGCCAAGACCGTGCCGGCACTGCCCACGTCCCTGCCACCCGGCAACGACGGACAACCGCTCAAGCCTTGGATGCTGGATCGATCGCTGAGCTACCAGCTGCGCGAGCGCACCCAATTCGTTCCTGCGCCCGACCCGGTCGTGGCCAACCTGCTCTCGGACTGGGCCACACTGAACCTGGCCGGCGGCCCGCTGGAGAACGCCGCCGCCCTCTACGACCTGGCCGCGGACTACGGCGCGCCGCGCGATGCCCTCATGCGCGAACGGCAGGCCTACATCCGCAAGACCATCGTTCTGGCCAAGCTCAAGGATTCCGAGGGCTACGCCTGCGCGATCTGCGAACCTATGACCGAATAGCGGGGAAGGGCGTTAGCGCAGGGCGTAATCCATCCGCACCGCACCGCTTCCCAGCCGCTGCGCGCCCAGCAGACGCAACGCATGACGCGCGGTTACGTCGCCGAACAGGCGTTTGCCGGGTCCCAACAGGATCGGGTTCACGATCACACGCAGCTCGTCGACCAGATCGGCGTTGATCAGACTGGCGACGAAAGCCGCGCCGCCCACCGCGTGCATGTCGCGCCCAGAGCGCGACTTGAGCGCACCGATGTCGGCGATGTCGCGCACGATGCGCGTCTGCGGCCAGGCCGCCTGGTTGAGGCGGCGGGTAAGCACGACATGCTCGGTCGCGGCTGCAAACCGCGCGTAGGCGACCTCCTGCACGGTCGGCGGCCGGCCGGTGAACTCCAGCACGCCCGTTGGGTCGGCCTGGACGGCGCTCCAATAGGCCTCATAGCCCGGATACATCCCGCCGCCGAGCAGGCAGGCATCGACCTGGCCGCAGACGTCGAACCGGTCCTCCCACGAATCCACCCAGTCCAGCTCCCCTTGCGGGCCCTCGATGAGGCCGTCCAGCGAAACTTGCAGGGCGGCGATGATCTTGCGCATGGCGTTCGCTCCGTGGGGGTGTAGGGGAGCGACGAACGCAGAGGGTGGATTTCGACAGTCCGCGCCTCACCGAGGAACCGCAATCGTCGTTAGCCCGTGCGGCCTGGGGCCGCCGCCAGCTTTTTCGCAATCGCGGCATACACCTTGGGATCGTCCGGCAGCGTGATCCCCAGCTCGTCGCGCAACACCGCCAGCACCGCGTCCGCGCTTTCCAGCTCCCACCGCTCGCTCGGCGCGCCCAGGCGATGCACCGCGTAGCTGCCGTTGCGCAGGGTCTTGCGCAGGCCCGGGCCCATGCGCGCGGCGTAGAGCTGGCCGCGGAACGGGGATTCGGGGTGGGTGGAGACGTACCAGTTGCCCACCACGTAGTCGATCTCGGCGGTGGGCTGCAGGTCGAACACATACAGGCCGCGCCATTCCTCGCCGACACGGGCTCGCAGGATGTAGCCGTCGTCGCGGCGGCTGATGCGGTAGTCCTCGTGCGGCGTGGACTGCGCTTGCTCGCTGTCCAGGCGCAGCGGGCCGGTGGGCACCATGCTGCCGAAACCCACGTCGGCCAGATAGGGCACGCCTTCCACCGTCGCCTGCACGAACAGATGCGTGCGCGCCGGCAGCGCGTCCTCGGCTCCGCCCATCACCACCCGGCCGGTCAGGCCGCGCGCGTCGTAGCCCAGGGCCTGCAGCAGGGCCAGGAACAGGCGGTTGAGCTCGTAGCAGTAGCCGCCACGACCGTCGTGCAGCAGCTTACGTTGCAGCGACGGCAGGTCGATCGCCACCGGCGCATGCGTCAGGGCGGCCAGCGTTTCGAAGGCGAAGGTCGATACGTGACGCAGCTGCAGTTCGCGCAGCGCGTCCAGGGTAGGCGGCGGCGGGGCGTCGTAGCCCAGGCGGCGCAGGTACAGGTCCAGGTCGTGCAGTTGCGGCGGCATGGCGGCGGTGTTCGTGGAGACCGATGCCAGGCTACGGCCTCAAGCGCACTTGAGGTCAAGACGACCGAGCCGACGTCCATGCAACGCTGCGGTGCACGACCGGCTCAACCGGCGCCCGCCAATTCGATCAGTTTGGCCACGGTGTTCATATTGCGCGCGGTGCCGTTGGCCGCGGCCGGCAGGATCAGTTTGGAATCGGCCATGCCGTCGCCGTAATGCACGTAGATTTCGCGCTCGCCCAACACGATCTGTTCGTCGCGCAAGTGCTTGGCCTTGGCCACCGTATCGGCCGGCGGCGGGGCATCCAGAAAAATGGTGACCACGCGATTGGGCGCGCCTTGCGGGAATGGATTGCCCGCCAGCACCCGCGCCAGATCGGCGCCGTCGCGCACGATCGCGCCCACCGGCTTGCCGGCGTACTCGGCCAACCGCTTTTCCAAGGCCGATTTGACCTGGGCGGCGCTCTTGCCGCTGCGGAACAGCACATTGCCGCTGGCGATGTAGGTGCGCACGTCCTGGAAACCGATGGCTTCGCACAGGGCGCGCAGTTCCGCCATGGGCAATTTGCCTGTGCCGCCAACGTTCACGGCACGGAGCAGGGCGATGTAGGTAGGCATGCTCACAGTTTACGCGACGGGGGCCGACGCCCATCCGATTTGCCGCACCCGGCCGTGCGCCTGCGGGGGGCCATCGCGCTGCGCCAATCCGGCGCCTGCTCCTCCAGGTACTGCCACAGCCGCTGCGCCACCGGCCCTTGCGGCCGATCGCGGCGTCGCGCCGCCACCAGGTCTTCGGTCCCGCCGGGAAAATGCCGGCCGGCGATGGACAGCAAGCGCCCATCGCGCAGTTCGTCCTCGATCAGAAATTTGGGCAGGTGCCCCCAGCCCATGCCCTGCAGGATCACTTCCTTCTTCATCAGCTGATCCCCGACCGTGCACTGCGGCGCGCCCTCGATCACGAAGTGCGCCTGCGCCGGCGGGCGGTGCGCGGTGTCGCGCATCACGCATTGGGTGTAACCGCGCATGCGCTCGGGCGTGAGCGTGCGCGGCAGCGGTGTGGGCAACAGGTACGGCGCCACCACCGGCACCAGCGCCACCGGCCCCAGGTCCAGCCATTCCACGCGCGGATCGGTCTTGTCGATGCGGTGCAGGATCAGGTCGGCGTCGCCGTCGAACAACCGCTCCCAGGGGCCGGTCACCGCCTCGAAATGCAGATGCAGGCGCGTGCCCGGGCACTGGGCGAAGAAGCGTCCCAGCAACCCAAGCGCCTGCGGGACCGGGCACAGATCGCCGATGACCACGTGCAACTCGCCTTCCTCGCCCGCCGCCAGCTGCGCGGCATGCGCGCGCAGCCCGTCCAGCTCCTGCAGCAGACCCTGCGCACGGCGGTGGAAGGACAGCCCCGCCTCGGTCGGCCGCACGCGGTAACCGCCGCGGTCCAGCAGCTTCAAGCCCAGTTGCCGCTCCAGCTTGGCCACCGCCGCGAACACCGCCGGATGCGAGCGATGCAGCGCCGTGGCCGCGGCCTGGAAGCCGCCGGCGCGGACCACCGCGTCGAAGCATTGCAGGTCGTGCAAGGTGAACTCGGACATGTCCGCATTTCTTACAGAGTGTTTGCGAACTTTGTAATATCGTTTGGACCGGCCCGCAACTAGCCTGCTCCCATGGCGGACGCAACGCCCGCCCACCTTACGGAGCAGCCGACATGAACCAGACCCCGTCCGTCGCCGTCGCCGACGGCACCCGCATCGCCTACCGTTTCGACGGCGACCCCAGCCTGCCGGTGTTGGTACTGTCCAACTCCATCGGTACCACCCTGCACATGTGGGACGACGAAGTCCCCGCACTGTCCCGGCGCTTCCGTGTGCTGCGCTACGACACCCGCGGCCATGGCGATTCCGATGTGGCGCCCGGCGCCTACTCGCTGGACCGTCTGGGCCGCGACGTGCTGGAACTGATGGATGCGCTGGATATCCAGCGCGCGCATTTCCTGGGCCTGTCGCTGGGCGGCTTCACCGGCCAGTGGCTGGGCGTGCACGCGCCCGAGCGCATCGACCGCCTGATCCTGAGCAACACCGCCGCTTACTGGGGCCCGGCCGCGCCGTGGGCCGCGCGCATAGCCTCGGTGCTGCAAGCGCCGGACATGCGCGAGACCGCCGAGCTGTTCCTGCGCAATTGGTTCCCGGCGGACATGCTGCAGGCCAACGGACCGCAGGTGCAGCGCTACCGCGCCATGCTGCTGGCCACCGACCGCCACGGCCTGGCCGGCAACTACGCCGCCGTGCGCGACGGCGACCTGCGCCGCACCCTCGCCCTGATCCCCAACCCCACCCTGGTGATCGCCGGCCAGCACGACCCGGTCAGCACGGCGGCCGATGGCGAACGGATCGCGGCCAGCGTTCCCGGCGCGAAGTTCAAGCTATTGCCGGGCGTGCACCTGGCGAACGTGGAGTTCCACGACGACTTCCTGGCCACGGTGCTGGACTTCCTCACCGTCTGACCGCGGGCCCTACACCGCCTGCGCACGCCAGATCTGGTTCGCCCCGCCGTTCCACGGGAACGCGATGATCGCGTTGCCCTCGGCGGTGCCGGATTCGCTGATGTCCACCACCTGGTCGCGGTCGAAATCGTTCAAGGCGAACCAGCAGTCGCCCTGCAGGAAATCCACCTTGAACGCCGGCGCGAACACCAGGCTGCCGTCGCCCGGGTCGGCCATGGGTTGGGTCAACAGCACGCCGCCCGCGCCGCATTGCCAGGTCAGGTACTGCGCCCAGTCCGGCGACAGGCTGAAGCTCTCGGGCGAGGCCGGGCTGGACGTCCACACCGTCTGATTCGGATTACCTGCCGACAAGCGGTGCACGCGCGCGCAATGCGCGCCGTTGGTGTCGGCATCGGGCGGGAAATAGCCCATCGCCACGTCCGGGTCCAGGTAAGAGACGAAACGCACCCGGTTGTTGAAGAACTCTTCCACGCTGGTCAGATTGCCGTAAGCGTCCATGCGACTCCCCCTGTGGAATGCGGTTGGAACTGCGAGCGGCCACGCTACCGCAAGCCGCGCGCCGACGGTAGCGCAGCCTCGAAAGTGCCGGCCGGCGCCGCGCGCGTATACTCGCCCCACTTGCGGCCCACGTCCCGGAACCCGTGGCCTGGCCTCCCCCGCCGCAACACGGATGTTCTTGCGGATACCACCGGAGGCTGCATGACCACGCTACCCACTGCCCCCAGCGCCGGGGCCGATCCCGATTGGGACGCCATCATCGACAACCCCTACCACGCCGGCCCCCTGGTGCGGGTCAGCCGCGCCGGCAACTGGTGGCTGGTGGTGGGCATGCGCCTGGACCTGGCCGATGCGATACAACGCCCCGGCCGGATCAAGACCGAGCGCGAGAACGAAGACCGCCTGCTGATCTTCGCCGACACCGTCACCGCCCAGCACGCGGCCGACGCCCCCATCCTGTGTCACGAGTACGAGCACATCGTGGTGATGGCGCGGCGCCTGGAAGCCGGTGCGCAACTGCTGCTGGAAAAGCGCGGCTGGGAAGTCGTCTTCCGCCTGGGCTTCTACGTCGGCTACCTGAGCCCGGCCACGCTCAAGCGCAGCGTGGAACGCTGGATGCGCTGGAACGACCCGCAGTGGGGCCAGCACGAAGTGCGCGGCAAGACCGACCTGCCCAATCCGCTGGTGCCCAGGCAGGTCAAAGTCAGCACCTATCCCTTGGACGAAAAAAAGCCGCTGCCGTTCTTCGAGGAAGCCATCGACCTGTCGGCGCTGCCGCTGCCGGCGTGCAAAGCCCTGCTGGAACGCATGCTGTTCGCCGCGCAGGCGTTGGGCATGGAAGGCAAGGGCGAGCAATCGCTGGAACTGCTCTCGCGCATGGAGGGCCTGATCGCGCTGACGCCGGACGTGGCCGCCTGGCAGGACGTCGCCCTGGGCTGCCGCAGCGCGCAGGAACTGCTGCGTCCGGTGTCCTTCGACCCCAACCAGGTGCCCTACCTCAGCGCCTCGTTCTACGGCGACCTGGCCAAGGAGCACGTGCCCGCCCTGCAGGCCTACGCGGGCACCTTCGCCCGCCTGAGCGACCGCAGTTACGACCTGGCCGCGCGCAAGCAGGCGGCCAAACAGGTGCTGGGCGAGAAAGACGACGCCAACGCCTTCCAGAAACTGGTGGGCCAGCAGCTGGCCGAGAACCTGCGGCTGGCCACGGCCAACGTCAAACGCGCGCAGGACTGCATCGAACCGCAAAGCAGCAACGTCCGGCGCGCCGAGGCCGAGTTCAAGCGCGGCATGGACGCCTGGAAGGCGGCGAAGGAACGCGAGGCGGCGCTGGCGATCGTCGGCGCGGTGTTCTCCTTCGTCTCGGGCGTGGCCTCGATGTTCGGCGGCAACGCGGCCGGCGCGGCCGGCGCGGCCAAGGCCGCCGCCGATGTGGCCAGCACCGCGGCCAAGCTGGCCGAGATCATGAAGGTGCTGGTGAAAGTGGGCCAGGCGATCGAGAAGATCGTGAAGATGTGCATGGCCATCGTCGCGGCCGTGGACAAGATCGACAACGCCAAGAAATTCGCCGACGACCTGTCGGCGATCACCCGCGAAACCTTGTCCGAAGACGCCAAGGGCGCGCCCTCGGCCGCCGCGCACTGGGACCAGATGTGGGTGGAAATCGAAACCCAGCTGGCCCCGGCCATCCAGGAAGGCGTGGGCGGTGCCGAGGAGTATCTGAAGGAACTCAAGATCCTGGTGATCTACGGCCGCGCGCTCACCACCGCGCAGGCCGCGCTGCCGCCGCTGGTGCAGGAGATCGCGCGGTCCAAGCTGCAGACCGAAATCGCCCGCCGCCAGCACGACGCGGTGGCGCGCGAGATCGACGCGCTGAAGAAGGAACAGACCCTGTCCGGCCAGGCCATGGTGGTGCTGTGGGGCAACTACCGCGCCGTGCAGCGCTCCATGTTGGTGGCGCTGACCCAGTTCGACGCCGCCTACCGCTATTGGGCGCTCAGCGACGTGCTGCCCGCGCGCGACAACCACCGCGGCATCGCCGACCTGGCCGGCGACCTGGTCGCGCTGGCCGACTTGAAGAAACTGCAGGCGCGCGCGTTGGAAAGCTTCAATCCACCGCCCCAGCCCTACACCCGGCAGAAATACGCCCTGCCCGCGCATGCCTGCCAGGCCCTGCTCAAGGGCGAGCGCGTCGATCTTCGCTTCACCCCCACCTACGGCCCCATGGCCAATTGGGGCCGCATCAGCCGCGTGCGCGTGAACGAAATCTACGTGTGGGTGGAATGGGCCGAAGGCCAGCGCCCCAAGCAGGGCGAAGTCGAATTCACCGTGCGCACCAACGGCGCTTACGACGACCGTCGCCTGGTGCAGGGGCAGATGAAGGAATTCCACTTCCACGGCGTGCCGGTCAACCTGACCTTCCGCTACGACCTGGCCGGCACCCCGCCCGACCAACCCGGCGACTGCATCCGCGTGCGCGCGGCCATCGCCGAGGATTTCCGTACCTCGTATTCGGAGCCGACGCTGTATACGGACTGGGTGCTGTCATCGCCCAAGGTCGAAGCCGGCGACAAGGACACGGTGGATCTGACCCAGCTGAAAGCGGCGATCAAGGGGATACGCGTGGAGTTCGCGGGCACGTTCATCAAGGACCCGGACAAGGCGTTTTGAGCCGGATGGCCAACCCGGCCGCCGACACCATCGCCACTCAGTACACGGTCGCGGCTCACGTCGCTCCTACCCCAAAGCAGCCCACACTGGGCCTTGGGGTAGGAGCGGCGTAAGCCGCGATGGTCCCGAGCGCCGAAACACTCACCCCACGTGTCGGCTGCGCTTTGGGGTAGGAGCGGCGTAAGCCGCGACCACGCCCTCCCCACCACTCGCGCAACCATCGGCGCGATGTCCGCGTCTGAGCTAAGGTGCCTCCATCCGCACTCAACCGCCCACGCCCATGCCCCGTCCCGCCTTGCTGCTGCTCGCCCTCGCCCTCAGCCTGCCCGCGCACGCCGCCGACCCGGCTCCCCCGTCGCCCACCGCCGAGGCCATGTCCTCGCTGGTGGTCGGCAGCCTGATCCTGGCCGCACGCACCGACCCGAACAGCAGCGCCGCCCTCATCGGGTGCCTGGAAAAGATTCCGCGGACCATCGCCGCCCCGGTCATGCAGGAGATCGTCCTCGCCGAACTGAGCGCGCAAGAGCTGGCGTCGCTGGACAAGTTCTACACCGGCCCTTACGGCCGGCGCGTCACCGACAACATCGAGCGCACCAACAACCCGCGCGAACCGTTCTCAGACGCCGAATGGGAACAGGTGGGCCCCGTCCTGCGTTCCGACGCCAACCGCAAGGCGCTCAAGGCCACGCACGTGATCGGCCCCCATGGCGGCCGTATCCAGGCCGCGGTCAATCCTCACGTCGAGCGTTGCCTGAAGCTGGACGAGGCTCCAGCCACAGGCAGCTGAAACCGCGCGCCGCTACACCCGCCACAGCTTGCGCGCCTCCTCGGCGATCACCTCCGGGAACTCCTCCTGGAAGAACAGCTTCGCCTTCGGCACGCGGCGGATGCCCTGCGAATTGGGGAATAGCCGGTCCAGATACTCCGCATCGCCCTGATCGAAAATATCGTCCGCCGCGCCCCACACCACACGCATCGGCACCGGGCTGCGCTTGAGCCGCGCTTCGATGCCCGCCAGCGGATTGGGCGTCAGCGCCATATGGAAGGCGTGGTACTGCGCGCGCCGCAACGGCGTGCTGACCAACGGGGTCACGTAGTAATCGATAGTGGCGTCGGCAAAACCGCTGGGGTCGGCGAACACCGCGGCACCGAAGGTCGCACGCGCCTTGGCCCGGTCGGTCAGCCACTCGGCGGTGGCGTCCGCGAGCGTGCCGGCGCGGGCCATGTCCAGCACCGGCTGGATCTTCGGCGGCGGGCTGTCGGGCTCCACGTCGCAATTGGTCAGCAACAGACTGCGCACGCGCTTGGGATAGCGCAGCAGGAACAGCTGCGCCACCGCACCACCGCTGTCGCTGGCGACGAGGTCGACCTGCTCCACCTTCAGCATGTCCAACAACGCGCCCAGCATGGCAGCCTGATCCTTCGCCGCCAGCGGCTGGTCGGCGGGAATCTCCGAATAGCCCAAGCCCATGAAGTCCGGCGCGATGCAGCGGCGATACGGCCACAGGCGATCGATCGCGCCGCGCCATTGGTAGCCGTTGAGCGGCGCGCCGTGCAGGAACAAGGCGGCGCGACCCTGACCGCGTTCGACGTAGGCGATCTTGCCGAACGAAAGCGCGGCATAGCGGCGGGTGGCGCGGTACGCGGCGGCGTCCAAAGGCGCGGACGCGGCAAGTTGCGCGCCACGCCGGCGGGCGCCGGCCAGCGGCGCATAACCGCCGGCGACACCCGCGGTCAGGCTGGCGGCGGCCAGGGCGATGAACTGTCGGCGTTGCATGGGTCGGTCCTATGGGGTGACCGGGCCATGCTGGCGGCGCCCGCGGATTCAGGCGCGCACAAACGGACGGCGGCGAGCACGCAGGGATGATTTTCGGCACTGTCGGCGCCCCACCCGCCGGCCGAGGATGCCCCATGAGCGACCGCCCCGCCTGCTACCCGGCCCCGCCCGCAGCGCTATCGGCGGCGGACCGCGCACCTTTGTTGGACGTACTGACCTCACCCGTACCGCAGGGCGTGTTCGATTCGCCCGTGGACGGCCGCCACGTGCTCTGCCTGCACCTGGGCGAACCGGTGCCCGTGTCGTACCGCACCGACGGCCACCCCCGCACCGGCGTGCGCCTGCACGGCCAATACTGCGTGGTGCCGGCGGGCGCGAGCACGCGCTGGGTGCTGTCGCAGCCGGCGCGCTCGCTGCTGCTGCGGCTGACGCCGTCGCTGTGGCAGGACACCGCGCACACGGCCGGCTCCCACAGCGCCCTGCTGGCGCCCGCGATTCATGTGCGCGACCCGCAAGTCGAGCGCATCGGCTGGATGATGCAAGCCGAAGACCACGACGCCTACCCCGGCGGCCGCTTGTTCGCCGACAGCCTGGCCACCGCCCTGGCCGCCCGCCTGCTGGCCTTGCAATCGCGCCGCTCGCTCAACGACGGCACCCGCGGCCGCGCCCTGCCCGCTTGGCGTTTGCGCCGTGTGCAGGAGTATGTCGAAGCGCATTTGGACGAGCCGCTGTCGTTATTGGAGCTGGCCGCCGTGGCAGGCTACAGCGCCTCGCATTTCAAAGCGCTGTTCAAGCAGGCGGTCGGTATTCCGGTGCACCGCTACGTATTGGAGCGGCGTGTCGAACGTGCGCGCCTGCTACTGATGCAGGGCCGACAAAGCATCAGCGAGATCGCGCTCGTTACAGGGTTCTCGCATGCCAGCCATATGGCGCGCTGCTTGCGGCGCCTATTGGGCGTAAGTCCATCACAGTTGATGCAGGGGTCGTCGGTCATAGAGAACAATCTGCACTAACACTGGCCACTAGGTCGCTCCAAGTACCTCCTGGCACCGGAGGTGCGCACATAACCCGCCTCTTCCTTCAACTACGATCAGCTGCAAAGATGGGTCCAGTCCAATCGGCAGGGAAGCACGATGAAGGAAATTCTCGATGCAGGCGGCACGTCCTTCCTGATTCCCGTCGTGCTCGCCCTGGTGGTCTTGTATGCCATCAGAGGCTTGAACGGGCTGCATAGCCGCAAGTACCAAAACCGTAAAGAGTTCCTTGAGGTATGGGATAACACCCGGATTCAGGATGACCTTTGGCTGGAAGTGACGGTGCGCCATCTGTTCGGCGCCTATCTTCCTGCCCGAGTCGTACACCTGGCGCTAGCGCAGCCCAACAAAAGCGAATCCTTGCTGCAGTTGTCGGAACTATGGGACTTGTTCGACTACGACCCAGAAACCGAAACGGTGCGCTGGCGGCGAAAACGCCATGCCACCGTCAAGCGCCGCCGGACCATGTGGCGGCTGATGTTCGCGGCGTACTTCATCAGCGCTTTCGCAGCCGTAGGCTCTGGAATTGCGGCCGCGCACTTCGGTCCGGGGACTTTTGTCGGTTGGGTATGGGGCGGATTCGCGGTGGTCTGTGCGTTTGTTGCGCTGGTGAACGTGTGGAATGAGGACGGCTTCCGCACCTCCATCACACGTGGCGACTACTGGATGAATCGTATTAACCGAACGGCGGACAAAGCACGCAAGCGGCCGCAAGGACGAGAAGATTAAATTGATGGCTCCGGGGAGCAATCAACGGATGTAGTGGGCGCCTACAGATTGATGGGCGGTGCGACCGCGGGCCGCACCGCCGTGCAGCTTAAGCCGTCCGCCCCGCTTGCCGCCCCTGCACCTGCGCCTCCTGCGCCGGATTCGCCTGCTGGTTGGCATCGTACAGTCGGTTGAGCTGCGCGACCGAGTCGGCCACCGGCGTGCGCACCGCGTCGTCGGTGCGCATGCTCGCCAACTGCCGGCCCGGGTTCTGCAGGTCGCCCTGCACCACGATCATGTTCTGGCCGGCGGCCACGCCTTGTACGTTGGCGTTGCTGAGCACGATGTGGTCGATGCTGGTCAGGCCTTCGCGGCGGGCCAGGCAGGCGGCGCTGGCGGCCATGCAGGCGCTGTTGCCGTCGTACTGGCGGCCCAGGCTGGCGTCCAGGCGGCGGGTGGCGGCTTCGGCTTGCGGCAGCAGCGGGTCGTTGCTGCCCAGCGGGCCGGAGGCGGCGCCACGCTGGCCGGGCGGTGGGGCGGGTTGCGCGCCCTGCGGCGCGGCGGGCGGTGCGTTCGGCGCGGGCGCATTGGGTGCCGGCGCATTCGGCGCGGGCGCATCCTGGGTTTGCGTGGGCGGCACCAGGCGCTGCAGCGTGGCCTGGTCCAGGTTGCCCGTGGCCGGCAGGCCCTGCGCGGTCTGGTAGTTGATGACGGCGGCCTGCATGGACAAGCGGTACACGCCGTCCTCGTTCAAGCGCTGGCCGTCGGCACCGCGGTAGCCGGCGGCATTGAGCTGCGCGGCGGCCGCGCGCACGCGGTCGTCGGTTTCGCCGATGCGGATGATGCCGTCGTCCACCACCGGGCGCGGCTCGATGCCCTGCCCGCGCCGCGGCGGGTCCAGCGACAGGCGGCCGCTGGCCAAGTCGTCCACGTACTGGTCGAACTGCTGGTGATAGCGCGTGTCCACTTCCATATGCACATGGATCGGCACCGTGGCCACGTTGCTCTGCGTGCCCAACGCCTGGCCGTATTGGAGGGTGTCGCCTTCGGCCACCGCGATGTTGCTCATGTGGCGCACGCGCGCGATCACTTCGCCACCCTGGCGGTCGTAGATGTCGACCAGCCCTTCGGACGCGCTCACCCGCCCCACGTAACCGGCCAACGGCGACGGCACGTCGACGCTGCGCGAGCCCGGACCGGTGGCCAGGCGCGGGTCTTCGAGGATGAAGTCGCGCTTCTCCAATACCTGGTTTTCGCTCAGGCCGTAGTCGCGGCGCGCGGTGCGCACCTCGATCTCCTGGATTTCACCGTCGATCACCGCATGCCGGCGCCCGTTCTCGCCACCGGTGACCACACCGTTGACCACGGTCGCGGCCCGGTTGGCGCCGGGGTGGTGGGTGACCAGGCTTTCGTAATCGGTGACCGGCACGTTGACCGTGCGGCCCTTCTGGATCACACGGTAGGGCGTGGGCTCGGGCGTGGCGGGCGCTTGCGGGTCTTGGGTGTTCTCATCGGCCATGGCGGCGATTCCTTTCGTACTGGATGGCGGATCGGACGGTCAGCAACCGATCACGGGCAGCGGTAATAGGTCATGGTATGCCCACTGCTCACGACCGTCAGCGCCCCGTTATCCTGGCCGCTGAGCAGAAACACCTCCTCGATACGCATGGGCTCTTCGTTGATATATAGGTTGGACACGATCTTCCAGGCCTGCGGGCTCTTCGATATCTGGGCCACGCTCAGCGGCTCGTTCCAGTCTTCGTAGCCGGTGCGCTTTTGGGCCGTGATTTCGAAGCGCGAATCGCTGTCCAAGCTGTCGGCGCGCTTACAGTATTCCCGCCCCTCACCGAGCCATATCCCCTGCAAGGCCTTGGGATAAGCAGCCGAAGGCGCCCTGTCCTTGGCTGTAGTGGCTGTGCAGGCAATACACAACAATCCGGCGAGAGCAATGGCCGCCGTATGGCTCAGCGTAGGTTTCATATCGCGCTCTATATGTACTGACTAGGCTCAGGATACGCCGTCCAGGTGACCGGCGGGCAACGGTCGAAGAAGCTTTGCTGTGGATCGAGCTCCTTACATCGTCAAACCGCGGCGATGCAACTCGGGCGCCACCTCCTGCTGGGCCACCTGCGTCGGCGAGACCGACTGTGCCTGTGCCCGTTCCATCTGCTCCAGACGCTGCAGAGACTCGGCTACCGGCGTGCGTACCGCAACTTCCGTCGGCATGTGCGCAACCCGCCTAGCGGGGTCCATCAGATCGCCCTCCACCGCGATGACCCTTGCTCCTGCCGCTTCGGTCGGAGTGGCTCCGCTGAGCATGACGTGGTCCACCCGGCCCAAGCCCTCGCTTCTGGCCAGACAGGCCACGCTCGCGCTCATGCAATCGCTGGCGGGCGTGTGTGGTAAGCCCAGACTGGCATCGAGTCGCTGCACCGCGTCCTGCGATTGCCGCAGTAGCGGATGTGCGCCTGGTTGGACCGGGTCCATTTGCGCCCCCAGTGCCCCGCCCCGACCCATGTGATCGGGTCTATCGGCTTCGCGGCGCACGCCCGGTGCGGCCTGCATGGGAACGCCGTTTCGGCTCCAGCCATCAGCGGTCATCGAGAACATGTCCCCGGCCGGGCTCACTACGGTGACTTGCCCGCGTTGGTCCATAGAGACGCGCGACATTTCCAGGCGTGCATTGGCATCGATACCGGTGATGGTGGCCGCTCTCGCCTGCGCGCCCTCGTCGATGTGCGCGAAGATTCGCGCCCCGCTCGCCGGCGCGCGCATCATCGCATCCAGAAGTTGGACATCCGGATTCCCATTGAAGTCCTGCGACAGTGAGACGTTACCCCGGTCGTGCACTTGCTCACGCCAAGCCTGGCTCAGCCGGCCCTCACCCAGCTCCAGATCGTTCATCAGACGAACTCCGGCCAGCGCGTTGTCGCGACCCGAGACGATCGCGCTCTGCGCGCTGGCCTTGAGCCCGTTGATGCCTTGGCTGCCGATCCAATCCCGGATTTGGTCGGAACTTTGCGCGCCGGCCTCGAGGTGATCGATCAGCCGGCTGCCGCGATTCTCATTTTGGTTATAAAGCTTGCTGGTCATCGCCACGATCTCGGCCGCCTGCGCAGGATCGCTCGCGCTCAAGTCGCGCAGCCAGGGGATCTGCGACAGCGGCTGACCCACGCTGTCCCATTTGCGTTGGATCTGCTCCTGGCTCAAGCCGTCGACGAAGGCGCGGCCCGGGTCGGAGCGCAAGTAGCCGTTGAGCCGGCTCAACTCTTCGCTGGTAAGGGCATTCCCGGTCTGTCCGCGGGTTTGCAAGCGCGTGGTCAGCGAGGCGATTTCGCGATCACTGAACCGCTCATCGGCGCCGGCCCAGGCCTGGTAACCGGCCAGCAGCTCATCGACCTTGTGGCCACGGTTGGTCTGGCCGAAATCCCATTGCACTGCGCCGACCGACCAGCCCGAATTGCCGGTGCTGTGCGACAGCTGATACACAGCGTAGGCGTTAGTCTCGCTGGCCCGGCCCACCGCGTTGTAGGCGATGGCTTCGAAAGTGCTGCGTTCCAGTGGGTTATAGGTGTGATCCGTCACGGTGAAACTCCTCCTATTCGAGCGCAGCAGTCATCGACTTCAGCTGCTCGATACGGGCCTTCGTCCGCTCGACACGGCAGACCTCGGTCAGGTCGGGGGCTTCACGACGCGACATGCCTTGCGCGAATGGCTCCAGTAAACAGTCGGCGTCACGGTAGGCGGCCCAGGCCGCGTCTGCCGTCTTCTGGTGGGCGACCAAGTCCCCCAAGTAGTCGGGATCGTCCTTGAGGTACGAGCTATAGCTCACCCTGGCCTTGGCCTGAAAGTCCTGCCCAAGCCGGATCCGTTGCTGCTCCAAGGCATGCATTTGTTTGTAGGGCGCGCACGCATTCACTCGCGTGCGCTCGCATTCGGCAATCTCACTGTCCGGCTTCTTCGCGAAGCAAGCTTCGCGCGCCTCCACATCACCGACCGCAAAGCAGTCCTGCGCCTCCTGCGACGCCGCTGCGACGTTCGCGCTATGAGCCGGGTTCGATACCGAAGCGCAGCCGCAGCACAGCGCCAAGCTGATGGCCAACGCTTTCCGTGCGAACCGCGGGCCGACTTTTCCTTGTGCCTGTGCCATAGAACACTCCTGCGTGACCTTGGGTATAGCTGGAAATGATGACGGCGTCGCCGCGCACTGCGGCCAGAATCCAGAGCCTAGAATACGTCCGCATAGCCGACTGGCGTCAACGGCGTATGCGATGTGCCATCACTCGACCTTGTTGGCATGCCGCATTTGGTAACTGGCAGTCGCAATGGGCTGCGCGCTGACGCGAAGCGCCTAGCCCGCTTCTACGCGCGCGCAATACGCCTCGAAGGTCCGCCGCCACGCCGGCCGCGCCAGGCAGCGGTCGCGATAGGCCTGCACACCCGGGTAAGGCGCGATCAGGCTGGCGTCTTTCACGCCCGAATGCAGCACGTGCGCCATCAGCAGGTCGGCAATGGTGAAGTCGTCGGTGGCGACGTACTCGCGGTCGGCGAACCAGCGCTCCAGGTGGCCCATGCGCAGGTGCACCCAGTCGGCGAGGAACTGGCGCGGTTTGGGGTCGCTGCCGTTGGCGGTCCAGTCGTGCACCATCAGCGCCACCAGCGGCAGCTCGATCGAGTTCATGGCGGCGAAGCACCAGCGCAGCACCTGCGCCTCGCCGGCCGGGTCGGCAGGGATCAGGCGGCCGGACTTCTTGGCCAGGTACACCACGATGGCGGCCGACTCGGTCAGCACCACGCCGTCGTCGTCGATCGAGGGGATTTGCTGGAAGGGGTTGATGTCGCGGTAGGCGTCGGTGGTCAGGTCCTGCGCGGGGTGGTCCAGACCGACGGTTTCGAACGGCAGCTGCAGTTCTTCCAGCGCCCACAGCACGCGCAAGTCGCGGGTGTGGCCGCGCGCGCCGGCGTTGACCTTGGAGAAGCCATAGAGCTTGAGCATGGGCGGGCCTGTGATGGGGCGGCTGCCGCAGCTTACCCAGCGGGCCATGAAGGCGCAGTTCGCTGCAGGGCAACACGATCCGCACCGCCGCCGCGCGCGCGCAACCGCGGCCTGCGCCGGCTAAGCATGGCCTGCTGCGCGGCAGCTTGACACTGCCACCCCACGGACCTAAAAGCGACGCGCGTTTCGTCACTTAAGGAGGAGTGTGATGCGTATCAAACGTTTGGCGATTTTGGCTGTGTTCGCCCTGCTCAGCGTGAGTGCGTCCGCGCTCAATGCCGAGCCCACCTGCTGGCTGTGCGTGCAAGAAAACGGCCGCATCTTCTGCGTGCAGGTGCCCTGCGAGTGAGGTAAGGGCCCGTGGCCCTGGCGCCGTCCCGGCCTGCGCGCCTCGCGCACCGCTGGGCGGCGCTTCCTTGCCTATCCGCCACACCCATGGTGCGATGCGCGCATTGGATCAGGGGTTAGGGCGCATGAAGACTATCGCCGCTGCCGTGGTTTGCATGGCACTGACGGGCTGCGCCGGCGCGCTAGCGCTGGACGCCAAGTTGCAGTGCGCCGCCGAAGCCGACCGCACGCCCGCGCGCACGCGCGGCGAGTTCCCTTTTCGTTTGACCTACGTCAGTCAGGGCCAACGCCACGTACTGGAAGACGCCACGGTCTGCCAGCTCAAGCGCGCGGGCTGCGACGCCTCCGGCCGGCCCGACACCTGGACGGAAACGCTCAAGAGCGGGCGGCCCGACGTGCTCATTCACTCGGTCCGCGCGGGCGAGATGACGCGCCAGTTCCTGGCATCCACCGGCGGCTGCAGCGTGCTGATGGAGCAAGCCAGTTACCGCCGTGAAGAAGCCAACCCGATCTACGCCGTCAAAGTCATGGATTACCAAGGCGACAAGCCGATCGGCGGCTCGGGTGGCGCGGGCGCTACGGCCGCGCTGAAGGCGTTGGGTATCGAGATCGTGGCGTTCGAGCAATGGTCGGCCGGCGCGGCGGACGCACCTAGCCCTTCATTCAAATCCAAGCCGTAGCGCGGCTGGGTATTTGCCCAGGGCAGGACACGCGGATCTTTGGGGCGCAGCTGCGGCGCGTACTGCTTTAGCTAAAGCCACGGCCATTGATTCGCTTGCCTCCTGCGTTGAAGACATGACCGTCTGTCGGTACGGTAGGCGTGACCGGTCCCCGCCGTCAGGGATCGTTGAGGCAACCCCGATCAGGAAGCGCTGTTGCCTTCCAACACACCGTGGCCACCGAACCCGAAGGTGGCGCAGTTTTCAGAGACCTGCATGCACCGAGCCGCGATAGGCGCCCTGATTTTCATGTTCTGGCTGATGGCCGGCGGCCTGATGCTCGCTGCCGGCGAACCGCCGCTGGGTGTGGTGCTGGTGTTGATCGCGGTCACACTGCCCATCGTTGCGATCAACCGCGCCCTGGACCAGGCACGCGTGCGCCAGGGCAAGGCGCAAGACTTCACCACGCGTTGGAGCGATGTGACCAGCCTAAGCACGCGCCAGGTCGTGGCCTGCGCCGTGTCGTTGGTGATCGGCGCGGGGTTGGTTGCAGTGGCGATCGCGCTGCTGGGCCTGGGCCGCGCGTAGCCCGCAACCTTGGGGCAGCCGATAGCGGCCCCCTTCGATGCACCCGCTAGCCACCCCTAGCGGGCCGCCGGTGCCCTGCGCCTACTTCCCTGGCGCCTGCCGCGCCGCCGCCAGCACCGCCGAGTTCAGCACGCCTTGCTGCTCGGCCAGCTTCAACAACTGCGCCTCCACCAACGCCGCCGAGGTGGACGCGCGAGCGGTGACGCTGGCTGCACCCGCCTTGGCCGCATCCGCGCGGCTTTCGGCGCGCAGGAAGCGGCCCTTCACCGTGTAGTCGCGCGCCCCGGGCGTGGCGCCCACGGCTTCCACGCGGATGCCGTTGTAGCCCAGCACCGGCGGCAACTCGGTGGCCGGCACGCCGGCGCCGGTGGCCAGGGCATCGGCCAGCTGCGTGTGCAGCGAGCGCACGGTGGCGGCGTCGGTGATGGTGAGGGTGGGGTTGGGGCGGCCGGAGTACACCAGGTAGGTCACGCGCAACGCGGTGGGGGCGTCTTGCGCGGCGGCCAGCGGGCTGGCCAGCAGCAGCGCGCACAGCGCGCGCCGTGCCCAGGCGTGGAGCGACGCGCGTGCGGAGGAGGCTTGGGGTGCGTTCATTGGATGTACTCGTGGCCAGCAGTCTGCTGGCTGTCGGACCACACGCGGAAGTAGCCGCAGAAATCGGTGTAGATGCCGCGGTCGGCGTATTCCGGGTTGCTGATGGTGGATTGCGAATTGTCCAGGTTGGTGGCGGGCTGCTGGCCGGGCTTGTGGCTCCAGCCGCCGTAGCGGTCCAGCCGGTACCAGTGGAAATCGCCGTAGGCCGGCGCCGCCACCAAGGCCACGGTGCTCTTGTGGCTGGGCTCGTACGGGTCGGCGATAGGCTCCAGGCCGTCGCGGATGGCCGCCTCGATCAGCGCCGGGCAGGTGTAGCCCGCGGTGCCCTGCCCCGCGCCGTTGCCGGGCTGGGCGAAGGTGTTGGTGCGCTTGTTGGTGGCGTAGTTGTAGCAGTTGTTGCTGAACACCGCCGCGCCGCCGTTCCACAGCCCCGGCTCGTACAGCGGCGTGCCCGGCGCCATCACCACGGCCAGGTCGTCCAGCGACAGCGCACGGTTGTACAGGTGCACCTCGTCCAGGCGCTCGTTAAAGCCGCCGCCGTCCAGGTTGTGGCCGATCAGCAGCGGCGCATCGGTGTTGCTGTAGATATCGGCCTGCAGCGGCCAGGTGCCGGCCTCGACGCCGTCGATGTAGAACTGCACCGTGCCCGTGCTGCGCGCCACCGACACCGCGATGTGGTGCCAGCGGTTCACCGCCAGCGGCATGGCCGCCAGCGACGAATACGGCACCTTGGTGGGCGCGCCCGTCAGCCGCAGCGTGACCCGGCGGCTGGCGGAAATGCCCAGCAGGTAGCCGCCGTTGCTGCCGCGGTTGTCCAGCAGCGTGCGCGTGGCGATGGCCGGGCCCACGCGCACGTAGGCGGCAAAGCTGAAATCGCCGCTGGCGAAACTCAGCGCCGGCGAGTACGGCACGGTGTAGTACTTGCCGCCCGTCAGGTTCACGCCGCTGTTGCGCCAGCCCCAGGAGAGGGGATTGCTACCCACCGCCGTGGCGGTGTGCTCGTTGTTGGTGACGTCGGCGGCCGTGGTCATGCCGTTCTGGAAATCCCAGCCCGCCACCGACCAGGCCGGCACCACGGGCGTGGGTTGCGAGTGGCTGGCGGCGATGGGCAGCAGCGCGCCGATCGCGAAAGCGCAGAGCACCAACTTTGGGTTCATGCGATGTCCTTATGCATGGGTGGGGTGCGGACCAGGGCGACGCGCGCACATTCGCCGCCCCCAGCTGATGTGTACCATTTTTTTTGGAGCATCCTGCGCCCAGGCCAAATAAAAGCACAAGGCCGGCTCGATCAGCATGGCTCCTCTACCGCTTAGCGAACTATTGACGGCCGTACAGAAGAACTCGATTTACTATTACCCCAGCTTGGTTCATCTAAGCGCCGATAGCCTTCATAATAAGGTCAATAAATGCTTTCTCTCCCATTCGACCTACCGCTCGCCTGACAGTTGCGACTAGCTCGGAAGAGGACTCGGAGGCATGCGGTAAGTACAACGAGCACCCTGTTTTGAACTCGAAGTGCTCGGCCAACCCCTTCAACTCAGCAGCCTTGCGCTTTTCGGCTTGTCCGACATTGTGAAACTCGACGTAGCGAACCACCGCGACGGTGGCGATATCGGCACCTAGCGCTTCCGTCTCTCGCGTCGAATCGCCCTGCCATTGAACCTTGACGAATCCCTCTTGCTGCTCTGAATCGTCTTCCTCCACCGGCAAGATGAGAGTGCCGTCGACCAACGAGCGGGCGCACCAGAGGTCTTCGATACGCGTACCGACATACATAGGGCTGAGGTTCGCGATGAAACCAACGACCGCAGCGCTCTTCGAATCCATTTGAATGCCCCTCCTATCCGAGCGAATGCCGCTGGGCGGCGATGACGACGCTGCGTCGCTTTGGGTCACGCCAGTTGGTACTTGAAAGTAATGCCTTTGAGCAGATCGATGTCCAAGGCCCAAGGCATCCAGGACTGGAGCGTACCGCCGACCGCCAGCGGCGATCCATCGCGCTCCACCAGTTCGATCCCATGCACCACCATCAGGGCATTGGCTGGGTACGCCTTGAGGTGTAGCTGTACTTCATTCGCCGTTAGAAGAATCGCGCCTAGGTTGCCTGTCGTTCCTTTCACTTCCACGCGAACGGTCTCGTCGCCCCGCGTAGCCAGTAGATCGAACGATCCCATCTTGCTGACATCCTCGACCCGGAATCCAAGCTCCTGAAGACGGGTGGTAGCGAGGCGCATCGCTCGAAGCTCGATCGCACGGCGCTCGTCGGCGCTCAGGGCGAATCCTTGCCCTCCCTGCGTCGAGGTCGGCCGGGAGATCACAGCGCCCGCCTCCTCGGCATCGCGGACGCTGGGATCGGTAGCCGATGGTGTTTGACCCAGACGCTCTGCGTCGTACAGCTGCCGTAGCAGACCGGCCAGCGTCGTCATATCCCGCTGCAGACCGGCATCATCGGGAAGCTCAGCCGCGGAGTACTGGTAGGCCACCACGCAAGACTTTTCGTAGGAACGCGCTAGCGCTCCGACGGAGCCCAATTTCACATTTGGGACCAACCTGGGATCGTTCGGCAGGCTACGGGACAGCCTAGCCCGGCCCCAGGCCATCAGTTGCGAAAGCTCCTCGTCCGAGCGCGGCACGAACGCGCCATGGCGGAATTGCGTCGAGCCGTGGGCAAGCGCCAGGTAGGCGCCAGCTCCAGCCTGGCCAAACAGCAATACGACGTACCAACCGACCGTGGCCCTGGGGGAGGCCTTCCTGGAGCCGAATCGCACCCAGGGAATTTGCGCCTTCATACCCGTCGCGTCGCGTCCCTCTATCAGCAGATCGCCGATCTCTACGCCCGCTGATTCCGCCAAAAGGGGCTGGATCTGACTAAGGGCATTGGGAATAGCCTTACGGATCAGTGCCCCACGGCGCTTCATATCGTCCGTGTTGGACGAGGAGTAAAGCGCCTGCAAGCCGATCACCTCGGCGACGGCGCTCCTCAAGTCCATCTGGCCCAACAGTGCGGCATGAGCGCCTGTCCCAGCATTCCCCTTGAAGGATTCTGCCGGAATGCAGGTGCCGTGTAAGCACACTATTCGCGCACCAAAGCACAACGATTGGGTACAGACGAGCTCGCCTCCTCTCTTGGAGGGCTGGGCACCCGCGGGCAGGGAGATTCATCGACCTAGGGCGAGCCCCAGTGCGCAGTTCGCACGACCCGCTGGCGCTACGCGGATACGACCGCCCTCGATTGGGCGGGCTGACGCCGGATTCGGAGTGCACCTCGTATCCCAGCACGCGACTGCCGTTGGCGAGTGATCGGACGGCATGGAGACCACAAGTGGCAAGGCGCATCGGTTGAGTATTTTTTCCTCAACGGAAAGTCGCAAAGCCTTAGCCGATAGTCTTTGAGCCTTACGCGAGCGGCGCAGATTGCCTCCGGCAGGCTCGCGAGGCTTACGGTTGGGGCAAATTGGCTTAAACAAGGGAATCAGCGGCGCCACGGAGAGACTTTATGAGCCAACGCCAGCCGTTTTCGGCTCACACTCAGCCATCCGAGCACCTCCGGAAGCTTAGTCAGGCCTGGCGGAAGGATTCCGAGGCCTGCGCTTGAGCCTCCGCGCCGCGGCGGTAAGCCTTTGGGCGCTACCGGAAGCAATGCGAGCCCCATCGCCAGGTCCGCCCCACCCTCCCCGGCCCGGCAACGCCGCGCCGGAGGCCCCGCCTCAGCCCTTGCCGGGCTTCTTCGGCTCGGTGAACACCCGCTTCTTGAGGTCCGCCAGCACCTTGCGCTGATCGGCCTGGTTGAGCAGCCAGAAGGTCACGATGGCTTCGGCCATGACCTGGGTTTCGGCGTAGAAGTAGGCCAGGGGCATCCCCATCGCGTCGGCGATGCGCTGAGCCGTAGCCAGATCGGCGTCGTGGACGGCCTTTTCGTAGCGATTAATGCGAACGGCGGCCGTTTCGGCCGGCAGACCAATAGCCATGCCCAGCTCCTTCTGTGTGAGCCCGGCATCTTCCCTGGCTGCTTTCAGCCGCTGCGCAAAGATGGAGCGGGCATCTACGTCGGTCTGGGCCATGCGCAAAGGATGGCTTCAAACCTCAGAAGCGTAAATTACGTTAAACGTAATTATTTGTCTACTGTAAGACAGGAACTCGTTGGACTCTTAGCGCCTTCACACATCGACATGTTTAGCGGACTTGGGCTACCAACTGAGCACTTGCATTCTTTAAGTTATTGAAAATAATGAAAACACATTGCAAGGATCTTCCGACTGGCAAACATAAAAACTTATGGCGCTATGATCAGGACTAGGCGGGGGATATAGGGCCTTTGACCCATGGCTAACGCAAGAGCCAAACATAGCGCGCCCGGAACTTATCTGGGCTTTGGGCTGCAAACAGTCCGCTTTTGCTACCGACTTCTTACAGCACCGCCAGAAAGCTATGTGCTCATAGAGCACGATGACGATGTGTCCGTTCATAACTCCGATGGCTCCGTCCTACTCGAGCAAACGAAGAGTGCGCTGTCACATAACCCTGTATCAGATTGGGCTACCGATTTATGGAAAACCGTATCGAACTGGCTTGAATCAACAACGCCTCGCAAAGAATGGGATCCAAAGATCACGTATGTCCTGTATGTAACGCCTACATATTCCGGCACATACGTGGAAGCACTATCAAAAGCAACCTCCGCGGCTGACGTTGCAGCTCTTGTCAAAGCCATGGAACTTGACGCGAAGAAGTCTCGCCGTAAGAACACTGTGGTCTACAAATTTGCGAAGCGTTTTATTGAAGGATCTTCTTCAGAGCAAATACATCTAGGCCAAAATTTCACTTTCATTAGCGAGTCCGATCCGGTTCAGGGAATTCGCGAACGCTTTACGTCTGCGGTATCTCCGCAACTACTTGACGCCATATGCGCGTATGCCATTGGACTCGCCAAAGAAGAGTCGGATGCCCTTCTGCGCCAGAGAAAAACTGCAAAAATTAACGCTGGCGCGTTCCAAGCTCGAATTCGCGCACATGCCGCCCGTATTAATTTGCCTATCCTATTTTCTTCAGCAAAACGGCCCGCCCAGACTGCGGTGGCTTCCAAACACCTAGAACGGCCAACATTTGTGAAGCAGCTCGAGTTGGTGAGAATACCGGTCGAGGAGCAACTTAATGCAGTTAGTGACTATCTCAGGTCTTCCGCTAGCAAGACAGAGTGGGCGGACCAGGGTGTACTCCTAGCTGATTCTCTGGACGTATGGGATGAAAGCCTTTGCAAGCGCCATCGCGCGATCGACGGCGAACTATCCATTACCGCATCTTCATCCTCTTTAGAAGACCGAGGCAAACTTTTATACATGCGCTGCATGCAGATCGAGATGGATCTCGAATCGCGAGCCGTACCCACATACTTCAT
This sequence comes from Lysobacter silvisoli, assembly GCF_003382365.1. Classification (NCBI taxonomy): domain Bacteria; kingdom Pseudomonadati; phylum Pseudomonadota; class Gammaproteobacteria; order Lysobacterales; family Lysobacteraceae; genus Lysobacter; species Lysobacter silvisoli. Next base: position 75,301 of record NZ_QTSU01000005.1, read on the forward strand.
ACATGGCTGCCTCAGCGACTTGGCTGACAGGCAAGAAATTGGCTGGCACGCAGATTTCGCCAAGCTCTTGAAAGCACTGGATGCGTAGCTATGACAATGGAAACCAATAGCCCTAATAACAACGAACCGCGATTGACCGAGCTAGACCGCATCTACAATCCGGCATACGGAGCTTACCTGTTGTGGTCGGGAGTCCGCGGATACTTGGATGAAGACGGTCAATCCACGCCCCTACCACTGATCTTTTTGTTTCTTCCCCTGTTAGTTCACGCGCCCACTAGAGACGTGATCGCATCGACCAACAATCCCTCGGGGCTCACTCTGTTTGCGGCAAAAATCGGCCAGCATCAAGAGAACTTGTTGGCCATCCACCATCGTGCCGTGGCTCTGAAAGACCTTACGTACAGGTCATTCGTACTTGCACGCAACTGCAATCTTTTGGTATTCGATAATACAGCGGCGCACCTATACCCGGTCGAACTCACTAGGCCGCCCCCTGCACCAGAAAGCGTACGCCGTGTAAGCAAACAAGCCGCCAAGCTTGGCGCCTGGCTTGCTCGCTTGCCCGTTCAACAGATAGCCTCCACGCTAAGGATAGACTTCTAATGTTTTTTCAAATACTGAAGTTAATTCTATGGCCAAGAAATGGCTCAGAGCCGCGGCTTGTCAACTTCATACCGGGCGCCGTTAATGTAATAAGCGGGTCCTCAAAAACCGGCAAATCAGCTGTCATCCCCATTGTCGATTATTGCCTTGGATCCAGAAACTGCCGAATACCTGTAGGCGTTATTCGAGAGAAATGTGAGTGGTTCGGAATTCTGATAGAGACCGTAGAAGGTCAAAAACTATTGGCGCGACGCGAACCTGGAAACAAACAAGTTATCGGCGACATGTACGTCCTTGAAGGCGAGGAAGTCACTATCCCTCCTTCCATTTCAGAAAAGAACTATGCCGATCACGCTGTTAGAGATTTACTCGATCGGCTAGCCGGGCTCACTTCTTTCGATTTTGACCCGTACTCTGAGAATGGATTTAAGTCGCGTCCATCTTTTAGAGACCTGACAGCATTCATGTTTCAACCACAGAATATAGTCGCAAACCCCGATGTACTGTTCTATAAAGCAGACACATCGGAGCATAGAGAAAAGCTCAAAACCATCTTTCCTTATGTGCTAAATGCGATCACCCCCAGGACGCTGGCTCTGCGCCATGAAGCTGAGCTGCTGGGAAGAAAATTGCGTCGCCTTGAAGCCGAACTTAAGGGACTTCAGCAAGTTTCTGAACGTCGCATGGCAGAGGGGCGGACTTGGTTGACGCAGGCACAGGAGCTTGGGTTGTATGCCTCTAAGATTTTACCGACGACCTGGCCGGAAATAATGGACGCGCTTCGACTGGTCGCGGGCCAGGATTCAACGCGAAGCAAAACAACTATTCCGGACATCGAGAATACTCTGGCGCGACTCGACGAACTTCGACGCCAAGAAGTCGCCCTAGTTGCACAGGCGTCTTCTCATAGGCAAAGACTAATGGAGCTTCGACGCCTTAAGGAGGGCAGTGACAATTTCGTTCACGCCCTTCACTTACAAAGGGAGCGCTTATCCTTATCGCCGTGGCTAAGGTCGCGCCTATTAGAAACAGGCGACGCTTCCACAGTCCTGCCTCACCCGAGCCTTGACAACCTAGAAAAGCTCTGCAGCGCGCTTTCGGAACTTGAGTTGCAGCTAACAGCGCATCCCACGGTGTCCAATACACTTGACGCGGAATATCACCGACAAAGAGAGCTTTCGGAAAGCGCGCTAGCGCGAATTAACGCGGTGAGGCATGAGATTAGAGCTTATGAAGCCACATCCGATCGTGCACGGGAAGAAATAAGCCGTACTGCATCAGCAGAGCGATTCCTTGGTGGACTCCAACAAGCGCTCCTCTCGTTCGATCGGGCGGATGCCAGCATTGAAATATCTGATGAAATATCTCAACTTAAAAATAAGCTACGTGAAATTAATTTCGAGATACACGAATCAGGTATCAGCAAACGCATGGAGAGCATATTAAGTGAGATTCAACAGATCACTGGAGGCATAATCCCAAAGCTTGATGGCGAGTGGGGCGATGCGCCGGTTCGCCTCAACCCCAAAGACCTCACAGTGCAAGTTTATCGCGAGGGCAGAATAGACTATTTGTGGGAAGTAGGTAGTGGCGCGAACTGGTTGGCATATCACGTTGCCATAACTATTGCCCTACAGATCTATTTCTTTAAGCAACCGCGACACCCTGTTCCAGCGATGTTGATTTATGACCAACCAAGTCAAGTCTACTTCCCAAAACTTTCCCCTTACGAACAGCGAAAGTCAGAGGACTACGAACCCGCCCTTAAAGAGCAAGAGGATATAGCGGCAGTTCGCAAGGTTTTTGAAGTTTTAAGCAGCTGTGTCAAAAGTACGTTAGGAAGTATACAAATCATCGTTCTCGACCATGCTGACGAACAGGTCTGGGGAGACGTCCCAGGAGTCGCCTTAGTTGAGGAATGGCGCGACGGAGATATGCTCGTGCCCGCAGATTGGTTGTAGATGTTGACAACAATCGATCCCGTGATGGGTCACTGCAAGCAAAAGGCGGCCTCGCGGCCGCCTTGGCTTTGTTGCGCCGCAGAGTGACGCTACCTCACACCCCAAGCGGATTCGGCTTCTCCACATCAATCTTGTACTGCTTAATCGCCCGGGCCACATCCTTGCCCGTCATCTTGCCTTCCGCCGCCAGCGCCGCGATGGCGGCGTGGGCGATGTAGTAGCGGTCGACTTCGAAGTGCCGGCGCAGGTTGGCGCGCGTATCCGAACGCCCAAAGCCATCCGTACCCAACACCGTGTACCGCATCGGCACGTAAGCCCGCACCTGCTCCGGATACACGCGGATGTAGTCGGTAGCTGCGATCGCCGGGCCCTGGCGGCCTTCCAGCAGCTGCGTGATATAAGGCTTACGCGGCGTCTTGGCTTCCGGGTTGAAGCGGTTCCAGCGTTCGCAGTCGGTGGCGTCGCGGGCGAGTTCGTTGAAGCTCGGGCAGGACCAGATGTCGGCGGTGACGCCGAAGTCCTTGTCCAGCAGTTCGGCGGCGGCGATGGCTTCGCGCAGGATGGTGCCGCTGCCCAGCAGCTGCACGCGCAGTTCGCCCTTCTTGGGTTTGCCGGCGTCGGTCAGCAGGTACATGCCCTTGATGATGCCCTCGGCGCTGCCTTCGGGCATGTCGGGGTGCGGGTAGTTTTCGTTCATCAGGGTGAGGTACCAGTACTCATCCTGTTGCTCGGTGAGCATGCGCTGCATGCCGTGCTGGAGCAGGGTGACGACTTCGTAGCTGAAGGTGGGGTCGTAGCTGCGGCAGTTGGGGATCAGGCCGGCCTGGACCATGCTATGGCCGTCTTCGTGCTGCAGGCCCTCACCATTCAAGGTGGTGCGGCCGGCGGTGGCGCCGAGCAGGAAGCCGCGCGCGCGCATGTCGGCGGCCTGCCAGGCGCTGTCGCCGATGCGCTGGAAGCCGAACATGGAGTAGTAGATGTACAGCGGCAGCATCTGCAAATCGTTGGTGCTGTAGCTGGTGGCGGCCGCGAGCCAGGAGGCGAAGGCGCCGGCTTCGGTGATGCCTTCTTCCAGCACCTGGCCGGTGACGTCTTCGCGGTAGTACATGAGCTGGTCGCGGTCGACGGGCTTGTACTTCTGGCCGTGCGGGGCGTAGATGCCGAGCTGGCGGAACAGGCCTTCCATGCCGAAGGTGCGGGCTTCGTCGGCGACGATGGGCACCAGGCGCGGGCCGACCTGCTTGTCGCGCAGGGCGATGTTCAGCGCCTGCACGAAGGACATGGTGGTGCTGATTTCGCGCTCACCGGTGCTCTTGAGCAGGCGGTCGAAGGCTTCCAGCTTGGGCACTTCCAGCGAGGTGCTGGCCTTGCGGCGGCGCTGCGGGAGGTAGCCGCCCAGGGCCTTGCGGCGCTCGTGCATGTATTCCACTTCCGGCGATTTTTCGCCGGGGTGGTAGAAGGGCACGGCGCCGTCCTTGAGCTGCTCGTCGGTGACGGGGATGTTGAAGCGGTCGCGGAACAGGCGGACGGCTTCGTCGTCCATCTTCTTGGTGCCGTGGGTGGGGTTGAGCGATTCGCCCGAGGCGCCCATGCCGTAGCCCTTGACCGTCTTGGCCAGGATGACGGTGGGCATGCCCTTGGTATTAACCGCCTCGTGATAGGCGGCGTAGACCTTGTGCGGGTCGTGGCCGCCGCGGTTGAGGCGCCAGATGTCGTCGTCGGACAGGTTGGCGACCAGGGCGGCGGTTTCGGGGTATTTGCCGAAGAAGTTGTCGCGGGTGTACTTGCCGCCGAAGGCCTTGCAGTTCTGGTATTCGCCGTCGACGGTTTCCATCATCAACTGGCGCAGGCGGCCGGTGGTGTCGCGCGCGAGCAGCGGGTCCCAGTAGCTGCCCCAGATGTTCTTGATGACGTTCCAGCCGGCGCCGCGGAACTGGCCTTCCAGCTCCTGGATGATCTTGCCGTTGCCGCGCACGGGGCCGTCCAGGCGCTGCAGGTTGCAGTTGATGACGAAGACCAGGTTGTCGAGGCCTTCGCGGCCGGCGACGGAGATGGCGCCCAGGGATTCGGGTTCGTCGGTTTCGCCGTCGCCCAGGAAGGCCCAGACCTTGCGGTCGGATTTGGGCAGCAGGCCGCGGCCTTCCAGGTACTTCCAGTTACGGGCCTGGTAGATGGCGCTGATCGGGCCCAGGCCCATGGAGACGGTGGGGATCTGCCAGTAGTCCGGCATCAGCCAGGGGTGCGGGTAGGAGCTGACGCCGCGGCCGTCGACTTCCATGCGGAAGTGGTCGATCTGCGATTCGCTGATGCGGCCTTCGAGGAAGGAGCGGGCGTAGATGCCGGGCGAGCTGTGGCCCTGCACGCCGATGAGGTCGCCGGGGTGGTCGGCGGACGGGGCGCGCCAGAAGTGGTTGAAGCCCACGTCGTACAGGGTGGCCGCGGAGGCGAAGCTGGCGATGTGGCCGCCCAGGTCGCCGGGCTTGCGGTTGGCGCGCACGACCATGGCCATGGCGTTCCAGCGGATCAGCGAGCGGATGCGCCATTCCATGGCGGCGTCGCCGGGGCTCTTGGCCTCCAGGTGCGGCGGGATGGTGTTGATGTATTCGGTGGTGGGCTGGAACGGCAGGTGGGCGCCGGCGCGGCGGGTGACCTCGACCATGCCCTCGAGCAGCTGGTGGGCGCGCTCGGCGCCGTCGCGGGCGATGACGGCCTGGACGGATTCGACCCATTCCTGGGTCTCGGTGGGGTCCGGGTCGTTCTGGAGCAGGTCGTGCAGGGAGCTGGCAAGCGGCTGGTTCATCGATCTCGCGGCCCCGTGGCCGCGCCTCGGAAGTGGGGGCGGATTAGAGCATCGAGTCTAACAAAAGGGGGGGTGGGATCGGCTTGCTTTGGGTGGTGGAACGGGTGGAATAGTCCGTATTGGTTAGGGGGTGGAGGGGACGGGCGTTGGTTTGTGGGGTGGCGTGGTCGCGGCTTACGCCGCTCCTACCCCAGAGCAGAGCCTCGTGAACTGGGATTTGGGGTAGGAGCGGCGTGAGCCGCGACCGTTAACGGGTCGAACTCCGACACGCGATGGGGATGAACCCTGATGGGACGCCACGCTCGCGACGGCGACCCTGTGGGCATGGCCCTGCCCCACCCTTCCTCTCCCGGACACGCCGCCCTGCGCCGTGGGCGTAGCTCCGAAGCCCACCGGGCGTACTTGCTGACCTTCGCCACCCAGGGGCGGCGGCCGCTGTTCCTTGATCGGGGGCTGGCCGAGGCTGCATGCGCGGCCATGCAGGACCGGCGCCTGTGGACGCGTTCGCGGTTGTTGGCGTGGGTGTTGATGCCCGATCACTGGCATGGGCTGGTGGCTCTGGGGCCGTGGGAAACCCTGCCGGATTTAGTGCGGCGGTTGAAATGCAATTCGGCGCGATCGGTGCGCACGGTGGCGCCGTCGGCATTGCAGGTATGGGCGGCGGCGTATCACGACCGCGGGCTGCGTCGTGAGGAGGCGCTGGTGGACGCGGCGCGCTATGTAGTGATGAATCCGTTGCGGGCGGGGTTGGTGCGGCGGGTGGGGGACTATCCGTACTGGGGGGCGGTTTGGGTGGATCGGTGAGGCGCGCGGGGGTGTGGGTGGCGTGGTCGCGGCTTACGCCGCTCCTACCCCAAAGCAGTGCCGCGCGATTTGGGCTTTGGGGTAGGAGCGGCGTGAGCCGCGATGGCGCCCCACGCGCCAACGCAGCGCCATAAGCAGGCTCAAACCGGCGCGCGGTGCAGCAGCGCGATGCCCGCCACGATCAAGGCCACGCCGCCCAAACGCCAGGGGTTCAAGGTTTCGCCGAACACCGCGGCGCCCAGCAGCACGGTGCCGGCGGCGCCGATGCCGGTCCACACGGCGTAGGCGCTGCCCACGGGCAGGGCGGTGAGGGCGCGGCCGAGCAGGTAGACGAAGGCGGCCAGGGCGATCAGCGAGGCCACCGTCCAGCCCAGGCGGGTGTAGCCCTGGGAGAGCTTCATCGACGCCGCCCAGGCGACGTCGATCAGGCCGGCGGCGATCAGCATGAACCAGGCACTGCCGGTGTTCATGGCTGGGCGTCTTCGCGTTCGGCGCGCAGGGCCTCGCGCACGCTGGGGCGCTGGTCCAGGCGGGTCAGGTAGGCGGCCAGGTGCGGATACGGGGCCAGGTCGATCTTCAGCAGCTTGGTCCAGCCGGCGACGGTGTAGAGGTAGGCGTCGGCGATGCCGAAGCGGTCGCCCAGGAATTCGCGGCCGTCGAGGTGGCGGTCGACCAGGGCCAGGCGCGGCTGCAGGCGTTCGCCGGCGACGCGCACGCAGGATTCGCCGTACTCGGGGTGGAACAGCCAGGGGCTGAAAGTCTTGTGCAGTTCCGAGCTGATGTAGGTCAGCCACTGGTCCTGTTCGGCGCGCTCCAGGCTGCCGAGCGGAGCGCTGAGGCCGGCAGCCGGGTCCTGGTCGCCCAGGTAGCGCAGGATCGCCACGCCTTCGCGCAGGGTGCGGCCGTCGTCGAGTTGCAGCAGCGGGACGTAGCCCAGCGGGCTGAGTTCGCGGTAGTCGCGGTCGTCGCCGAGGACGCGGGCGTCGGGGCCCAGGCGCACGCGGCGCAGCTCCAGCGGCAGGCCGAGTTCGCGGGCGACGATGTGCGCGGCGAAGGAGCAGGTGTACGGGGTGTAGTAGAGCTTCATGGGCTGGGGTCCGTGGGGGAATGGCGCTACTCTCCTCGCCCGGCCCGGCGCCTGGAATACGGCGCGCTTACAAGGATCGCTTGCGTATGCGGCACACCGCTCGGCTGTCGTTGGAGGACTTCGAACTGCTGCGCGCGATCGGCGCGCACGGGAGCCTGAGCGGCGCGGCCAAGGCGCTGGCGCTGGATCACTCCAGCGCGTTCCGCCGGCTGGGCGCGATCGAGGCGCGCGCGGGCACGCCCTTGTTCCGCCGCAGCCGCACCGGTTACACGGCCACCGAGGCCGGCACGGTCGCCATCGAAGGCGCGCAGCGGATACTCGACGATGCCGATCACTTGCAGCGGCAGCTGGCCGGGCGCGATGCGCGCGGCGGGGCGCGGTTGCGGATCACGATTCCGGACACGCTGGCGGAGGTGGCGGCGCGCTTGTGCGCGGCGTTCACGGCGGCCCATCCGCAGATCGGCTGCGATCTGTCGGTGTCCAATGCGTTCGTGAACCTGCAGCAGCCCGACGCCGACGTGGCGCTGCGCGCGTGCGCGCTGATGCCCAGCGGGTTGTCGGTGCGGCGGGTGGGGTCGATCGCGACGGCCGTGTATGCGGCCAGCGGCGCGAAGGCCGGCAAGCGCGAGGGGTTGAACGACGGGGCGTGGATCGGGTTCGACGACAACCTGTCGCATCTGTCGTCGGCGCTGTGGTTGCGCGCGCACGTGGACGAGGCGCGCATCGCGATGCGGGTGAATTCGCTGCCGGCGGCGCTGGCGGCGTGCAAGGCCGGGGTGGGGCGGGCGTTGTTGCCGTGCTACTACGCCGATGCGGCCGGCGGGGTGAAGCGGGTGTCGGCGCCGTTGGCGGACGTGCCGACGGAGTTGTGGTTCGCGATTCACCCGGATTTGCGCCGGTCGGCGCGGGTGCGGGCGTTGCGGGAGTTTGCGTTGGGGTGGTTGCCGGAGGCGATGGGGTTGGGGTGAGGGGCGGGGCTGCGCTGGCGGGGTGCTGAAGGCGCCGTCGCGAGGGTGGGTTTCGGCGTCGTTGTGTTGGCGCGGTCGCGGCTTGCGCCGCTCCTACAGGTGGCCCAGATCGATCCGCAGCCCCTGTAGGAGCGGCGCAAGCCGCGACCGCGCCAATGGCACTACGGCGCAGGCTGCGAAGCGGCGATTTCCTCATCCAACCAGCGCAGGAACGCGCGCACCGGCGGATGGCGTTCGCGCCCCGGCACGCACAGCACGTGATAGGTCTCGCCCGGGACGACGATCTCCGGCCGAACCGGCTCCAGCAATCCGCGCGCCACGCTGCCGGCGGCGACCACCGAGCTGGCCAGCACCAGCCCCTGCCCCGCGCCGGCGGCGTACATCGCGTAATGCTCTTCGTCGTAGGCACGCACCGTGGGCGCGCGCTGGGTCCAGTCCACGCCGGCGCGTTCGCACCAGGCGTCCCAGGTGCGGCAGTACAACTGCGAATCGCCCCACTCCACGGTGATCAGGGCCGGCGGCGATTGGGCGGCTTCGGCCTGCGCCTGGCCGGGTGCGCCGTACACGCCGAAGGTTTCGCGCAGGCCGCCGTGGCGGTGCAGTCCGGCCGGCACGGCGCCGCCGTAGCGAATGGCCAGGTCGACGCCGGCGTTGTGCTCCAGGTCGATCACTTGCGCGCAGGTGTCGATGCGCACGGCGATGTCGGGGTGGCGGGCGTAGAAGCGGCCCAGGCGCGGCACCAGCCACAGCGCGGCGAACGAGGTCGGGGTGGTCACGGTGAGGCAGCCGGTGTCCGGCCGCGGGCGCAGCGCGGCGACGGATTGTCCGATGTCGAGTAGGGCGCCGTGGACGTCGCGGAACAGCCGGCGGCCGTCGTCGGTGAGCGTCACGCCGCGCGGCTGGCGCTGGAACAGGGAGCGGCCGAGCCAGCTTTCGAGCTGGCGGATCTGGTGCGAGACCGCGGTCGGGGTGACGTGCAGTTCCTCGGCGGCGGCCTTGAAGCTGGTCAGGCGCGCGGCGGCTTCGAAGCTGCGCAGGGCGGTCAGGGGGAGCTCGGCGAACATGGGGTCAGGCCTGAATCCGGCTCATGCCGGCTCAATTATGGTCATTTGAAGCAGCCAAATGGGAGAAATAGATTCATCTCAACTCCCTTACGGCCGCTACCGACATGACCGCAGACCGCCCCCGCCGCTTGTTGATCCTGGTCGCCAGCCCGCGCCGCAACGGCAACAGCGCCTTGCTCGCCGATGCGGCCTTGCGCGGTGCCCACGCCGCCGGCCTGGACGCCTCGCTGCATTTCGCCGACGACCTGATGCAGACCTTCTTGCGCGATTGCCGCGATTGCCGCGACGAACACGGGCGTTGCCGCATCGACGACGGCTACGCCGATTTCTTCCTGGATCGCTTTCTCGAGGCCGACGGGCTGGTGCTGAGCACGCCGGTGTATTGGTACGGGATGTCGGCGCAAGCCAAGGCGTTCTTCGACCGCATGTTCTGCTATGTGGCGCGTAGCTATCCGCAGTCGCAGCGGGTGCGCGAACGCATTCAGGGCAAGCGGGTGGGCTTGCTGACGGCGTCGGAGGAGATGTATCCGACCATCGGGCTGAGCATCGTCAATCAGGTGCAGGAGTACGCGCGCTACACGCACTCGCAGTTCGTCGGCGCGGTGCATGGGCAGGGCGACCGGCGCGGGTCGGTGCGGGAGGACCGGCACGGGGCGATGGCGGCGGCCGAGGCGCTGGGGCGGCAGTTTTTCGAGCGGCCGCACGCGGATTACCAGGTGGATTCGGTGAGGTGAGCGGGCCGGGGCGATTTCGTCACGGCCGCAGTGGCGTTATCGCGACTTACGTGGCTCCCACATAAAGCGAAAGAAATGGCTTTGGGGTAGGAGCGGCGTGAGCCGCGATTTGCGCGAGCAGCCGCAGGGGCGTGGTCGCGGCTTACGCCGCTCCTACCCCAAGGCTAAGACCGCAAGCGCGGGGCCGGCTTCTGTGGGAGCGGCATGAGCCGCGATGGCGCAGGTAGCCGGAGTGGCGCTATCGCGGCTTGCGCCGCTCCTACCCCAAAGCGGTTTCGCGGGGCCGCCGGCTGTTGCCGGCGGCCCCGCGGCGCTGCGGTTACGGGGCGCTGGTGCGGGCGGCGCGGATCTGCGCGTCGACGGCGGCGATGGCGGTCATGTTGACCACGCGGCGCGGGGTGGAGGCCGGGGTGAGGATGTGCGCCGGCTTGTCCAGGCCCATCAGGATCGGGCCGATGGCCACGCCGTCGGTCATCACCCGCACCATGTTGTAGGTGATGTTGGCCGCGTCCAGGTTGGGCAGCACGAACAGGTTGGCGCGGCCGTGCAGGGTGGCGTTGGGGAAGATGCGCTTGCGCAGCAGGTCGTCCCAGGCGGTGTCGGCCTGCATTTCGCCGTCCATTTCCAGCTTGGGCATGCGCTGGCGGATGATCTGCCGCACCTTGCGCATCTTGGCCGCCGACGGGTTGTCGTGGCTGCCGTAGTTGGAGTGCGACAGCAGCGCCACCTTGGGCTCGATGCCGAACAGCTTGAGGCGGTAGGTGGCCTGCAAGGTGGCTTCGGCGATCTGCTCGGCGGTGGGGTCCACCTGCACGTGGGTGTCGAGGAAGAACCACGCGCCCTGGTCGTTGATCACGCCGGTCATGGCCGAGGTGCCGGACACGCCCGGGTCGAAGTCGAAGATGCTGCGCATGTAGCCCAGCTTCTTGTGGAAGCGGCCGACCAGGCCCGAGATCATGGCGTCGGCTTCGCCGCGTTCGACCATGAGCGCGGCGATCAGCGTGGGCCGCGAGCGCAGCAGGTTCTTGGCCGCCGCCGGGCTGACGCCGCGGCGCTCGGTCAGGGCGTGGTACTGCTGCCAGTAGTCGTTGAAGCGCGGATCGTCGTTGATGTTGGTCAACTCGAAGTCCACGCCTTCGCGCATGCGCAGGCCCAGGCGCTGGATGCGGGTTTCGATGACGTCGGGGCGGCCGATCAGGATCGGGTAGGCCAGTTCCTCGTCGATCACCGTCTGCACCGCGCGCAGCACGGTCTCTTCCTCGCCCTCGGCGTAGACCACGCGCTTGCGGTCGGCGCGGGCGCGGTCGTAGACCGGCTTCATCAGCAGGCCGGTGCGGTAGATGTACTGGCTGAGCTTTTCCTCGTACGCGTCCATGTCGGCGATGGGACGCGCGGCCACGCCGGAGTCCATGGCCGCCTTGGCCACGGCCGGGGCCAGCATGACCAGCAGGCGCGGGTCGAACGGGCGCGGGATCAGGTACTCGGAACCGAAGGTGGGCACTTCGCCGCCGTAGGCGCCGCCCAGGTCGGAGGACTCCATGCGCGCCAGCGCGGCGATCGCGCGCACGCAGGCCAGCTTCATGTCTTCGTTGATGACCGTGGCGCCCACGTCCAGCGCGCCGCGGAAGATGTAGGGGAAGCACAGCGCGTTGTTGACCTGGTTCGGGTAGTCCGAACGGCCGGTGGCGATGATGCAGTCCGGGCGCACGGCCTTGGCGTCTTCCGGCAGGATTTCCGGATACGGGTTGGCCAGGGCCAGGATGATCGGCTTGGCGGCCATGGTGGCGACCATTTCCGGCTTGAGCACGCCGCCGGCGGACAGGCCCAGGAACACGTCGGCACCGGCGACGATGTCGGCCAGGGTGCGCTTGTCGGTGTCGCGCGCGTAGCGCTCCTTGTCCGGGTCCATCTTGCCGCGGCCGGTGTAGAGCACGCCGTCGCGGTCCACGGCCAGGATGTTCTCCGGCTTCATGCCCAGCGCCACCAGCATGTCCAGGCAGGCGATGCCGGCCGCGCCGGCGCCGCTGGTGGCCAGCTTCACTTCGGCGATGTTCTTGCCGACGATCTCCAGCGCGTTGAGCACGGCGCTGCCCACGATGATCGCGGTGCCGTGCTGGTCGTCGTGGAACACCGGGATCTTCATGCGCTCGCGCAGCTTGCGCTCGACGATGAAGCACTCCGGCGCCTTGATGTCTTCCAGGTTGATGCCGCCGAAGGTGGGCTCCAGCGAGGCGATGATGTCGACCAGCTTGTCCGGGTCGCGCTCGTCGATTTCGATGTCGAACACGTCGATGCCGGCGAACTTCTGGAACAGCACGCCCTTGCCTTCCATGACCGGCTTGCCGGCCAGCGGGCCGATGTCGCCCAGGCCGAGCACGGCGGTGCCGTTGCTGATCACCGCCACCAGGTTGCCGCGCGCGGTGAGTTCGCTGGCGGTGTTGGGGTCTTCGACGATGGCCTCGCAGGCGTAGGCCACGCCCGGCGAGTAGGCCAGCGCCAGGTCGCGCTGGGTGACCATGGGCTTGGTCGCGGTGACCTTGATCTTGCCGGGCGGGCTGAGGCGGTGGTAGTCGAGCGCGGCGCTTTTCAGATCGTTGTCGGACATCGCAGGTGGGCTGCCGTGGCGGGGCCGGAAGATGAATGGACTAGCAGTCTAATGGATAGCCGCGCGGGATTCGCACGCGTTTTCCTTGCCGTTCACTAGTACTTTGGCGTTGTGCCCCGCCCCTTTGCAGGCCTTGGCGGGCCGGGCCGGCCACCGACGCCGGCGTATGGCCTTGCCTGCGGGCAGGCGACACAATGCGCGACCCCTCGCCGGAGCCGTCATGAACTCGACCCCTACGCGGTCCTGGCCGCACTGGACCTTGCCGATCCTGGTGCTGGCCGGCGTGCTGCTGGCGCAGGCGCTGCTGATCTTCAACCCGGGCTATTACAGCCACGACGAGCTGCAATGGGCGGCCTTCGCCGGGCAACACCCGGGCTGGCATTTCCGCGATTACCTGTGGCGCGACGTGCAGTCGTTCCAGTACCGGCCGCTGACGTTCTCGCTGTGGCTGTGGCTGTCCGAGCACCTGTTCGCGCGACCGCTGGCCTTCCACGGGCTGATGGTGGCGCTGGGCGGGCTCAACGCGGCGATGCTGGCGGTGCTGCTGCGGCGCTGGGGCGTGACCGCGGGCGCGGCGGCCGGCGGCGCGCTGGTGTTCGCGCTGGGGCCGTTCGCGGCGCTGACCCACGGCTGGGTGGGCACCCTGGCCGACCTGATCTGGGTGGGCTGCGCGCTGGCGGTGGCGTTGCTGGTGCAGCGCGAGCGCGGCGGGGCCGCGACGTGGTTCGCCGTTTTCGTGCTGACCGCGCTGGCGCTGCTGGCCAAGGAGGCCGGCATCGTGATTCCGGCGCTGATGGCGCTGGGCTGGTGGTTCCTGGGCCGCGAGCGCCGCTGGCTGACCGCCACCGTGGTCGCCGCGCTGCCGGTGGCGGCCTATCTGGCGCTGCGCGTGGGCGTGCTGCTGTTCTCGCCGCGCGAGGCGGCCAACTACGGCTGGAGCCTGGCCTTCATTCCCGAGCGCTGGCTGGAGTACCAGTTGTACCCGCCGATCGCGACCAAGATGGCCATCGCCGGCACGCTGTCGCGCGGGCTGGGCGACGGGCGGGTGTGGCTGGCGATCCTGGTGTGGCTGGGCACGGCGGCGGTGCTGTGGCGGCTGGGTCCGCGCTGGTTTGTGGGCTGGCTGCTGGCCGGCACCGCGGCGCTGGGGCCGGTGATGATCCTGGCCGAATCGGCCAACCAGTACGGCTACGGCTATGCCGCGGCCACTGCCGGCGTGTGCGCGGCGGCCTGGCCGCAGCTGCGGCGCTGGGGCCGGGTCGTGCTGGTCGTGGCGGCGCTGCTGAGCGTGTGGCACGGGGTCAACGTGATGCGGCGCATGCACGAGGTGGGCACGATCCAGGCGGTGTATTCGCCGGCCATGGCGCAGGCGGTGCAGCGCGCGGGCGGGAAGACGGTGCGGCTGGCGATCGCCGATGACGGGCAGGCGTGGATTTACCAGCGCTTGTCGCACGAGATTCCGGGCTATGCGGGCGTGCCGATCGGCGAGCGGGTGAAGCTGGTCGCGGCCGGTGAGGCGGCGGATTACCAGATACAGCGCGATGGGTCGCTGAAGCCGTTGCGTTGAAAGCAGAGCTTTGGCTTTGGGGTAGGAGCGGCGTAAGCCGCGACCTGCGCGAGTGGTCGAAGCGACGCGGTCGCGGCTCACGCCGCTCCTACCCCAAAGCGGTTAACAGCGGGTCAAACGTCGATGGCGCTGCCCGTGGCGGCGATCGCGTCCAGGCGGATGCGGTTGGCGAACAGCGAGAAGGCGAGCATGCCGGCCAGGCCGTTGGCGCGGGTGATCCACGGCGGCATCCAGCGCGGCGGCACGATCACGCCTTCCTGCAGCAGCGGTTCGAAGCGCTGCACGTCGCCCAGGGTCATCTTGCCGGCGAACAGCCAGCGGCACAGGTGCAGCTTCTGCTGGCGCAGCGCCCAGCGGAAGAAGGTGTGCACGCCGACCAGGCCGCGCAGGTACACGGTGTCCTTGGTGAAGGCCGCCCCGCCCGTGGTGGGCACGCCGCGGAACACGCGCTGGGCGGAGGCGAAACTGTCTTCCAGCGACTGGCCGGCATCGAGGAAGTAGCGGAACACCTGGATGAAGTCGGCGCCGTCCAGCGCCATCGCCACCGCTTCGATGCGCAGGCTCAGGCGCTTCATCCGGCCGATGTCGATGCTGCCGGTGATCTGCTCGGCGAAGGTGGCCAGGCCTTCCTGGGTGGCGGTGGCGCGCGGGGAGGACAGCGCCAGGCTGGGCAGCACGTGCTGCTGGCGGCCGTTGAGCGCGGTGAGCGAATGCACGAAGGCTTCGTGCTGCAGCAGCTGGTCGCGGTCGTAATCGCTGAAGGCCGCGCCGCTGCGCAGGCGGATGCGGGTGGCGCCGGCGGCGGCCTTGGCGATCAGGTCCGGGTCCAGCACCACGTCGATCACGCGGCCGTCGAAGTAGTCGTCCAGTTCGCGCTGCAGCTGCAGGTGCAAGGCGGTGGCGGAGATCTTCACCGTTTCGGCCGGCGACATCAGCTCGTGGTCGAGCTCGTCGGCGATGGAGATGAAGTGGCGCGCGGCCTCGCGGGTGCTCGGGCCGTCGCCGGGCAAGGGTTCGTCGGGCTTGCCGAACAGTTGCACCGACAGCTCGGTCACGCGCGTCGTGCCCAAGGCCTCGAGCAATTCGGCGGCCAGCGACCAGCTGTGCGCGGATTCGCGCAGGTACACGCCCAAGGGGTGATCGGGGTCGGCTTCGGCCTGCACCGCGGCCAGTTCGCGCCGCACGTCGCTGAAGTCCAGGCGCGGGTAGTCGATCTGCGGCAGCGTGGCCTGGCCGCGCGCGTAGTCGGCCAGGAACTGCACTTCCAGACCGGCGGGCCAGCTGACCAGGGTCAGCAGTTTGACCTCGCGCGCGGCGCGGACCATGCGCGCGTCGAGCAGGGCGTGGTGTTGGATGTCGGCGGGGAGACCGGTGGGGATGGCGCTCATGGGCGCGCGCTCGTTGGTGCGGGTAAAAGCGAATCCCCCCTGCCCCCCTTTTTCAAAGGGGGGAACAGCCAAAACGGGGCGATGGAAGTGGAGCGGCGAAGACCTTGCTGTTCCCCCCTTTGAAAAAGGGGGGTTAGGGGGGATTTGCTCTTCAGCGTCACCCGTTCCACCCGCTAATGCTTCCCGTACTTCTCGTCCAGCCGTTTGTTCAGCGCCTTGCCCAGCACCTTTTCCTGCGACTTCTGCGCGCGCCGGTTGGCCAGTTTGTTGGCCGCGCCGGCGACCTCGTCGCGCAGCTTCAGATAATTGGCGAAGCGCTGCGGATCCAGCTTGCCCGCTTCGATCGCCGCGCGCACCGCGCAGCCGGGTTCGCGCGCGTGCGAGCAGTCGCGGAACTTGCACTGCTCGGCCAGCGCTTCCACGTCGCTGAAGTTCTCGGCGACGTCTTCCTCGCCGGTGGGCTTGAGCTCGCGCATGCCCGGCGTGTCGATCAGGCAGGCGCCGGACGGCAGCGGAATCAGCGCGCGATGGGTGGTGGTGTGGCGGCCGCGGTCGTCGCTGGCGCGCACCGCGCCGGTCTTCATGCGCTCGATGCCGAGCAGGGTGTTGGTCAGCGTGGACTTGCCGGCGCCCGACGAACCCACCAGCACCGCGGTGCGGCCCGGCTGCAGCCACGGATTGAGCACGGCGACCGATTCCGGGTCCTTGGCGTTGACCGCGCGCACGGCGATCTTCTGCGCGGCCAGTTCGAGCAGCGTGGCCATCGCCTCGGGCAGGCTCTCGGGATCGGCAGCCTCGGCCAGGTCGGACTTGGTCAACACGATCACCGGCTCGGCGCCGCCGCCGACCAGGAGCAGGTAGCGCTCGATCCGGCGCGGATTGAAGTCCGCATCCAGGCCGCAGACGATGAACACGGTATCGACGTTGGCCGCGATCAGCTGCTGCTTGTAGTGCTCGCCGGCGGCGCCGCGCTTGATCGCGGTGCGGCGCGGCAGCAGGGCCACGATGCGCGCGCTGCGCGGCGGCTGGCCTTCGATCAGCACCCAGTCGCCCACGCCGGGGCGCTGCTCGGGCGGAAAGCGCGGGCGCTGCCATTCCGGCAGGGATTCCACCGGGAAACCGGTTTCAGGGCCGTCGGCCACCACGTAACCGCTGCGGTGCTGCTCGATCACCCGCGCCGGGCGCGCGTCCGGGTGCTCGGCCAGGGCCTGGCGCCAGCGCGGATCGTCGGGCAGCGATTCCCCGGCCGACAACGGCCAGCCGATGGTCTGCAGAGCGGCGAGTTCGGGGGTCAAGAGCGGGCGGGCGGGAGGCGCATGGGCCGGATTCTACATAGGCCGGCGCGCGCCGCCGCGCCGGCCGCTGCGCGGATCGGAACCGGGCGCACGCTCCGGCCGGCCCCGCGCCGCGGCCGGCGGCTGATTCAAACCGGTGTTTCCGCTAGTCTGGCGGGTATTCCGCTCCTATTCCCCTGCCCCGCAATGTCCCTGCCTCCCGTGAAAACCCGCGAACGCCTGTCCGAAGTCCGTTACGAAATCCGCGGCGAACTGGCCCGCCGGGCCCGCGAACTGGAGGCCCAGGGCCGCAAGCAGATCAAGCTCAACATCGGCAATCCGGGCGCCTTCGGTTTCCGCGCGCCGGAACACCTGCAGCGCGCGATCGCCGAGCGCATCGCCGACACCGATCCCTATACCCATCAGCAGGGCCTGCCGGCCGCGCGCGAGGCCATCGCCTCGTTCCACAAGCTGCGCGGCACGCCCAACGCCTCGCCCGAGCGCGTGTTCGTGGGCAACGGCGTGAGCGAGCTGATCGACCTGAGCCTGCGCGCGCTGCTCAACCCCGGCGACGAAGTGCTGCTGCCCTCGCCCGACTACCCGCTGTGGTCGGCGGCCACCATCCTCAACGACGGCCGCCCGGTGTATTACCGCTGCCAGCCGGAGAACGGCTTCCTGCCCGACCCGGACGAAATCGAGCAGCTGGTGTCCAGCCGCACCCGCGCCATCGTGCTGATCAACCCGAACAACCCGACCGGCGCCGCGTATCCGCGCGAGCTGATCGAGCGCATCGTGGCCATCGCCGCGCGCCACAAGCTGCTGCTGATGTGCGACGAAATCTACGACTCCATCCTCTACGACGGCGCGCAGTTCACCCCGGTGGCGCCGATCGCCGGCGACCTGCCCTGCCTGAGCTTCGGCGGCCTGAGCAAGGTGCACCGCGCCTGCGGCTGGCGCGTGGGCTGGGCGGTGCTGTCGGGCGACCCGGTGGCCAGCGGCGATTTCCACCACGCCATGGACCTGCTGGGCGCGCTGCGCCTGTGCGCCAACGTGCCGGGCCAGTTCGCGATCGACGCGGCGCTGCACGGCGAGGACACCATCGCGCCGCTGTGCGCGCCGGGCGGGCGCCTGTACGAAGCGCGCCGCGCAGTGATCGAAGCGGTGCAGGCCAGCAAGCACCTGCAGCTGGTCGCGCCGGCCGGCGCGCTGTACGCGTTCCCGGCCGTGGTCGGCGCGGCGGCGCAAGGCTTCGACGATCACCAGTTCGCGCTGGAACTGCTGGAAACCGAAGACGTGCTGGTGGTGCCGGGTTCGAGCTTCAACGTGCCCTACCGCAATCACTTCCGCGTGACCCTGCTGCCGCAGCCGGACGACCTGCGCGAAGTGTTCCACCGCATCGAACGCGTGCTGGACCGCCACGCCGAGCGCGCGGCGGACGCCGGCCGCGCCGTCGCCTAAGCCGCAATGGCCACGCCCCTGCCGCTGCAGCCCTATCTGGCGCTGGGCGACAGCTACACCATCGGCGAATCGGTGGACGAAGCCGGGCGCTGGCCGGTGCAGCTGGCGCGCGCGCTGCGCGAGGAAGGCCATACCCTGGCCTGGCCGCGCATCATCGCCACCACCGGCTGGACCACCGACGAGTTGAACGCCGCGCTGGACGCGGCCGAACCGCTGGGGCGCTGGGAGCTGGTCAGCCTGCTGATCGGCGTCAACAACCAGTACCGCGGCCGCAGCGTGGCCGATTACGCGAGCGAATACCGCGCTCAGCTGCAGCGTGCGATCCGTTACGCCGGCGGTCGCGCGCAGCGGGTGTTGGCGATGTCGATCCCGGACTGGGGCGTCACCCCGTTCGCGCAGAACGACAAGCGCGGCGCGGCGGTCATCGGCGCCGAGATCGACGCCTACAACGACACCGCGCGCGGCATTTGCGAGCGTGCGGGCGTGGCCTGGGTGGACATCACCCCGGTGTCGCGCGAGCGCGGCGCCGAAGCGGTGATGCTGGCCGACGACGGCCTGCACCCTTCAGCGGCGATGTACGCGCAGTGGACCGCGCTGGCGCTGCCGGTGGCACGGCGCTTGCTCGCCGCGCACTGAAGCGCCAAGCCGGTTCCCGAGACCGCGCGGCAATGCGACACTGCGGCCGGAACGGGACGCAGGAACGATCGGGTCGGCGATGAGCGAAGCGGCGCAAGCGATGGGCAACGGACAGGCGGTGCGGATCGCGCGCGCGTTCCTGCCCGAGCATCCGCTGGGCAACCGCTGGGACTACTACTACAGCCGCGCCAAGCTCGGCAGCGACCCGCTCTACCCCGGCGTCAGCGCGGCGCTGCGCGGCACCCAGGCGCCGCTGTTGGATCTGGGCTGCGGCCTGGGCCTGCTGGCCCACACCCTGCACGCCGACGGCATCGACCTGCCCTACTTCGGCGTGGACAGCGACGCCGGCAAGATCCGCCGCGCTGGCCGTGCGGCTGCGCGCGCGGGCCTGCAACACGCGCGTTTCGACACCATGGACCTGGCGCGCGAACTGCCCGAGCACCGCGGCAGCGTGGTGATCCTGGACGTGCTGCAGTTCATTCCCTACGCCGCGCAGGCGCGCGCGATCGACGCGATGATCGCCATGCTCACGCCCGGCGCGCGGCTGGTGATCCGCACCGGCCTGGACGACGGCACCGGCCGCGCCCGCGTGACCCGCGTGACCGATCTGTTCTCGCGCGCGGTGGGCTGGATGAACGCCATGCCGCGTTACTACCCCGACGGCGCCGCCTTGCGCGCGCGCCTGCACGAAGCCGGGCTGACGGTGGAATTGACGCCGCTGTTCGGCAGGACGCCGTTCAACAACTGGCGCATCGTCGCGGCAAAACCCGCCTAAATTCCGCGTTCTTCGCGCACCGCGCGTTCATCTTCCGGTTCTGCGACGGCCGGCACGCGACATCGCAGCCCCTGAGACCCCCTCCCCGCACACTGGCCTCCAGTATCGGGAAGCACCGCCATGGAACAGGTCCTCTATCTATTCGTAGGCGCCGTCCTCACCTGGACCTTTTATTTCGTCCAGCGCCGGGTCGAGCGCCGCACCACCGTCGACGCGATCGAACGCGGGCAGAAGCTGCTCGCGCTCAAGCAGGGGCTGGATGTCAGCAACACCAGCCTGGACGATCTGCGCCACTTCGAAACCCGTCTGATCGGCAAGGCCGAGATCGCCGCGCGCCTGGCCGACAACTACTTCAGCAAGGCCGAGGAAGTGGCGCGGCAGAGCGACGACGACGGCGTGAGCCAGGACGACATGAACCGGCAGGCCATCGCCGAGTTCAAGCAGGTGGACCACCGCCTGCAGATCCTGGTCGCGCACCTGCGCAGCCAGCTCGACGGCGACGGCCGCGCCACCTTCGAGGACGCGCACCGCGCCTGGATGGGCTTCCGCGAACGCTATGCGCGTTTCATTTCGCAGTCGTATACGCGCGGCTCGGTGCGCACGCTGATCCGTGCGGTCACCCTGGAGAGCGTGACCACGGCGTGGATCACGGAGCTGGAAACGCAGCTGGGCGACGACCGGTTTTGATTGGCAGGTCGCTCGATCCTGCATGAGCTTGCGGATGCTCGCGATCCTTGAGAACCGGCGGGGCATCGAAGTCCGCTGCCACCCCGTCATTCCGACGTAAGCCGGCACCCCTCTTGATCGTGGCGTCCCGCATCTACGCCAGCCACAAGCAACATGGGTTCCGGCGTGCGCCGGAATGACGGTGGGATGCGGTGTTGAGCCTGCATCCTTCACCCACACATGCGGGCTGCTAAGGTTCGCGTTCGCCCCATCGAGCAGGCCCCGCCATGACCCTCCCCACCGCCCGCGAAGTCGTCGACTTCTGGCGCAACGCCGGTTACACGCAATGGTTCGACGGCGGCCCCGCCTTCGACTCGCTGTGCCGCGAACGCTTCCTGGATGCGCACCTGCGTGCGGCGCGGCGCGAGCTGGACGAGTGGATGGCGCAGGGCGAAACGGGTTCGCTGGCGCTGCTGATCCTGCTGGACCAGATCCCGCGCAACGTGTTCCGCGGCAGCGGCCACGCCTACGCCACCGACCCGCTGGCGCGCATGTACGCGCGCCAAGCGGTGGCGCGCGGCGACGACCAGCGCACCGAGGCGGCGCTGCGCTCGTTCTATTACCTGCCGTTCGAGCATTCCGAAGCGCTGGAGGACCAGCTGCGTTCGGTGGAGCTGCACCGGACCCTGCCGGTGAGCGAAGCCGCGCCGGACCCGGCGCAGTGGGCGGTGCACCACCAGGAAATCATCGAGCGCTACGGCCGCTTTCCGCATCGCAACCGCGCGCTGGGTCGCGAAAGCACTGCCGAGGAACAAGCCTACCTGGACAACGGCGGCTTCAAAGGCTGACCCGCCTTGGGGTAGGAGCGGCGTAAGCCGCGACCGCGACTTCGCCACTGCGACGAACGTTCCGTACCCCCGTGTAGGAGCTGCGCAAGCTGCGACCGCGAACCCGCGGCTACGGCGCAGGGATCAAAAGCATTCGCGCTACGCGCTCATCCCCTCACCCTAGCCCTCTCCCGTAAACGGGAGAGGGAACTGAGCCGACGTCGCCGCTTTAGCCCCTCTCCCGTTTACGGGAGAGGGGTTGGGGTGAGGGCACGCGAAACAACGATCACGTCGAAAGCCACGCCACCGCGCCGCTCAGAAGATGGCGCGCGATGCGGTTATCACCGCACCCCACAAAACCCAAGCTTACTCAGTACCGCGGCACCGCCGGATCGAAATCCGACCAAGCCTCGATCCCGCCTTCCACGTTGTAGATCTCGCGGAACCCACGCTGACGGAAATGCTCCGCCGCCTGCGCGCTGCGGCCGCCGCGGTGGCACAGGAACGCCAGCGGCGTGTCCTTGGGCAGGCCTTCCAGCGCTTCCACGCCCTGGTCGAAGGTATCGAAGGCCACCGTGGCCGCCGCCTGCGCGCGCTCGTCGGCCGGACGCACGTCGACCAGGCGCACCGAGCCCTCGCGCACGCGCGCGGCCACGTCGGCCGGCGCGATCGAACGCACCGCCGGCGGCGCGTTCGGGTTGACGATGACCAGGCCGCGGCCGCGCTCGTCGTCGGCCCAATCGATGGACACGCCGTCGGCGCGGCGCGCGTTGATCCAATCGGTCTGCACGCGCACGCCTTCCACGTCCACCGCCACGGCGTTGGCGTCCACCGGCGCCAGCTGCAGGCGCACGTTGTGGCGCGCGTCCACGTCCAGCTGCACGGCGTAGCCGTCGCCGGCGTTGGCCACCGCCTCGCGCAGCATCTGCGCGGCGGCCGGGGTGATGCTCAGCTGCGGCGGGCTGCGGTCCGGCGCGGGCAGGCCCAGCGCGCCGTGCAGTTCGCCGCTGCCGGCCATCTGCTCGATGATGTCGCTGCCGCCGACCAGCTGGCCGTCGATGTACAGCTGCGGGATGGTCGGCCAGTCGCCGTATTGCTTGATGCCTTCGCGGATCTCCGGATCGGACAGCACGTCCACGTGGGCATAGCCCTGCGGCAGCAGCGCGTTCAGCGCGCCCGAGGCCTTGGCCGAGAAGCCGCACTGCGGCGCGTTCGGCGCGCCCTTCATGAACAGGACGACGCGGTTGGACTGGAGCAGGGTGTCGATGCGCGAGCGCAGCGCGGGGTCGAGGGACATGGTCTAAGGCCGAGCGTGAGGTATCGGGGCAGATGGGGGCGGCGCGGGCGCGACGCAAGGGGCGGCGGGCGCTGGTCTAAGATGCGGCCATGCCGCGCATCCCCGCCCCGCACCGCGTTCCCCGCCAGCCCTGGGCCTGGCTGTGGCTGTTCGCGGCCTCGCAGGTGGCGGTACTGGCGCTGTGGTGGATCGGCGGCTGGCAGTGGGGCCTGCCGGCCCTGCTGCTCACGCATGGCGCCCTGGTCTGGGCCACGCTGCGCCCGCAATCGCCCTGGTTCAGCCCCGTGCTCACGCGCCTGCGCACCGACGAGCGCGTGCTGTGGCTGACCATCGACGACGGCCCCTCCGACGACACCGTGGCCCTGTTGGACCTGCTCGACGCGTTCGATGCGCGCGCGACCTTCTTCCTGGTGGGCGAGCGCGCCCGCGCGCGGCCCGAGCTGGTGCGCGAAATCGCGCGCCGCGGCCACGGCATCGGCAATCACAGCCACAGCCACCCTGCCGCCTGGTTCTGGGCGCTGCCGCCGCGGCGCATGGCGGCGGAGATCGCCGATGCGCAGGCCGTGCTGGGCGAATTGGCCGGGCAGCCGCCGCGCTGGTTCCGCGCGGTGGTGGGCATGGCCAATCCCTTCGTCGCCGCGGCGTTGCGGCGGCACGGGCTGGCGCGCGTGGCCTGGTCGGCGCGCGGGTTCGATGCGGTGGCGGCCGATCCGCAGCAGGTGGTGGCGCGGGTGGAGCGGACGCTGGCGCCGGGGGCGATCGTGTTGATGCACGAAGGCGCGGGGCATGGGCGCAACGTGGAGACGATGCGCGCGTTGCTGGAGCGGCTGCGGGTGTTGGGGTATCGGTGTGTGGTGCCGGAGATTAGTGCGGCTTAGGGATCGAAGCTTCCGCCGCTGCTTGCCCCCCCGCGTGCCCTCACCCCAACCCCTCTCCCGTAAACGGGAGAGGGGCTAAAGCAGCAAGCGGCGTCGGAAGCATCCCCTCTCCCGCTTGCGGGAGAGGGCTAGGGTGAGGGGATGAGCGCGCAGCGCGAATGCCCTTGATCTTCCGACGAAGGCTTACTCGTCGAAGCGCAGGTGCCGCACCGACTTGCCGTGGCGGCGGATCAGCTTCAACGCTTCGATGCCCACATTGATGTGGTTATCGACATACGCCGCGCTCACCTTCGCATCCGACGCTTCGGTCTTCACCCCTTCCGGAATCATCGGCTGGTCCGACACCAGCAGCAGCGCGCCGCAGGGAATGCGGTTGGCGAAGCCCGCGGCGAAGATCGTGGCGGTTTCCATGTCGATGGCCATGCAGCGCATCGCGCGCAGGCGCTCCTTGAAGGCCTCGTCGTGTTCCCACACCCGGCGGTTGGTGGTGTAGACCGTGCCGGTCCAGTAGTCGTGGCCCAGGTCGCGGATCATGGTCGACACCGCGCGCTGCAGCGCGAAGGCCGGCAGCGCCGGCACTTCCGGCAGCAGGTAGTCGTTGGACGTGCCTTCGCCGCGGATCGCCGCGATCGGCAGCACCAGATCGCCCAGCTCGTTCTTGCGCTTGAGCCCGCCGCACTTGCCCAGGAACAGCACCGCCTGCGGCATGATCGCCGACAGCAGGTCCATCATGGTCGCCGCGTTGGGGCTGCCCATGCCGAAGTTGATCATGGTGATGCCGTCGGCGGTGGCGCTGGGCATGGGCCGGTCCAGGCCCACCACTTCGGCGCCGGTCAGGCGGGCGAAGGTGTGCAGGTAGCCGCCGAAGTTGGTCAGCAGCACATGCTGGCCGAACTGGTCCAGGGGCACGCCGGTGTAGCGCGGCAGCCAGTTTTCGACGATCTGTTCTTTGTCTTTCACGTGCTAGGCCTTTTCTAGTTGTTGTGCGCCCATTGTCGCACCGCCCATGACTATCGTCAGGGTTGGCGGCGCCGGGGGCGGCGGCTAGGGTTCGGGGGCTGTCCTTTGGCTGTCCTTCCTAGGGGAACCCACATGATTCGACCGTTGCTGGCCGGCTGCGGCCTGGCGCTGCTGGTCGGCGCCGCCCAGGCGGCCCCGCCCGCGCCCGCCGCCTCGCGCTTTACGCAGGACCCGTACCCCAGCACCTACCGCCCGATCGCGGCCGGCCCGGTGCTGCTGCAGCACGCCACCGTGCTCACCGGCACCGGCCAGCGCCTGGACGACGCCGACGTGCTCATGCAGGGCGGCAAGATCGTCGCCGTGGGCACCGGCCTGGACGCCCCGGCCGACGCCACCCGCGTGGACGCCACCGGCAAGTGGGTCACCCCCGGCCTGATCGACGTGCACTCGCACCTGGGCGTGTACCCCAGCCCCGGCGTGAGCGCGCACAGCGACGGCAACGAGATGACCAGCCCGGTCACCCCCAACGTCTGGGCCGAGCACTCGGTCTGGCCGCAGGACCCGGGCTTCGCCGCGGCCATGGCCGGCGGCATCACCACCCTGCAGGTGCTGCCGGGCTCGGCCAATCTGATCGGCGGCCGCGGCGTGACCCTGAAGAACGTGCCGGCCACCACCTACCAGGGCATGAAATTCCCCGGCGCGCCCTGGGGCCTGAAGATGGCCTGCGGCGAAAACCCCAAGCGCGTCTACGGCGGCCGCAACACCTCGCCGGGCACGCGCATGGGCAACGTGGCCGGCTACCGCGCCGCCTTCATCGACGCCAGCGAGTACATCCACAAGAACACGCCCAAGGCCGAGCAGCCCAAGAAGAAGCGCAGCTGGTGGCAGGGTTCGTCCAACGGCAACGGCACGGCGGCCGACAGCGACAAGGACGCCGGCGGCAAGCGCGACCTCAAGCTCGACACCCTGGCCGGCGCGATCAAGGGCGACATCCTGGTTCACATCCACTGCTACCGCGCCGACGAAATGGCCACCATGCTCGACCTGGCCAAGGAATTCGGCTTCAAGGTCAGCGCCTTCCACCACGGCGTGGAGGCCTACAAGCTCGCCGACCGCCTGGCCGCCGAGAACGTCTGCGGCGCGCTGTGGGCCGACTGGTGGGGCTTCAAGATGGAAGCCTTCGACGGCATCCAGGAAAACATCGCCCTGGTCGACCGCCCCGCCAACAGCTGCGCCATCGTCCATTCGGATTCGCAGGAAGGCATCCAGCGCCTGAACCAGGAAGCGGCCAAGGTCATGGCCCACGCCAAGCTCGCCGGCATGGACATCCCGCCCGAACGCGCGATCCGCTGGCTGACCCAGAACGCCGCCAAGTCGCTGGGCGTGCTGGAACAGACCGGCACCCTGGAGACCGGCAAGATGGCCGACGTGGTGGTGTGGAACGGCAACCCCTTCAGCGTGTACGCCAAGGCCGAACAGGTCTACGTGGACGGCGCGCGCATCTTCGACCGCAACGACCGCAACCGCCAGCCCACCTCGGACTTCCTGCTCGGCCAGGGCGCCCGCGCCGCCGGAGGTGCGCCGTGAGCACCATTCCCGTCATTCCGGCGAACGCCGGAACCCATTTTGATTTGCAATCCCCCATCGGCGGGCGGAGCGTCATGGCAGAAACAAAAGCAACCTGGGTGCCGGCTTCCGCCGCAATGGCCGGCGTGGGCGGTTTGCGCAAAGCCGTACTCACCGCCGCCTTGCTGCTCACCAGCTTCGCCGCCAGCGCCCAAGACCTCCTGATCCGCAACGCCACCGTCCACACCGCCACCGCGCAGGGCAGCCTGCAAGGCGCCGACGTGCTGATCGGCAACGGCCAGGTGCGCGCCATCGGCAAAAACCTGACCGCCCCCGCCGGCGCCCAGGTCATCGAAGCCGAAGGCCGCCCGCTCACGCCCACCCTGTTCGGCGGCATCACCGAGATCGGCCTGGAAGAAGTCTCCGGCGAAAAAGCCACCGTGGACGAAACCCTGGCCCTGGGCGCCGACACCAAGCAGATGACGGTGCGCCCCGAGTTCGACGTGACCCTGGCCTACAACCCCGAGTCGGTGCTGATCCCGGTCACCCGCATCGAAGGCATCGGCTGGACCTTGCTGGGCGCGGGCACCGCCACCGGCGGCTCCATCGTCGCCGGCCAGGGCGGCGTGATGCGCCTGGACGGCGGCCCCGACCCCACCGGCGCGCGCGTGCTGTTCGTCAAGCTCGGCGGCGACGCCTCCGGCCTGACCGGCAACTCGCGCGCCGCGCAGTGGATGATCCTGGACCAGCTGATCGCCGAGGCCCGCGGCCGCATCGGTCCCGACTCGAACGCCGCCCTGCTCACCCCCGCCGGCCGCGCCACGCTCGCGCGCTACCTGGACGGCGGCGGCCGGGTGATGGTGGGCGTGGACCGCGCCGCCGACATCCGCCAACTGCTGCGCTGGTCCGCGCGCCACAACGTGCGCATCGCCATCGCCGGCGGCGCCGAAGCCTGGAAGCTGGCACCGCAACTGGCCGCGGCCAAGGTGCCCGTGTTCGTCGACCCGCTGGCCAACCTGCCCGGCGACTTCGACCAGATCGGCGCGACCATGGAAAACGCGGCCCGCCTGCGCGCCGCCGGCGTGCCTGTGGGCTTCAGCCAGAGCGGCGACGCCTCGCACAATGCGCGCAAGGTGCGCCAGCTGGCCGGCAACGCCGTCGCCGCCGGCCTGCCCTGGGCCGACGGCCTGGCCGGCCTGACCCGCGTGCCCGCCGAAGCCCTGGGCGTGTCGTCCGAACTGGGCAGCATCGCCCCCGGCCGCCGCGCCGATCTGGTGCTGTGGAGCGGCGACCCGCTGGAAGTCAGCAGCGTGGCGTTGCAGGTCTGGATGAACGGCCGCGCCATCGAAATGCGCAGCCGCCAGACCGAACTGCGCGACCGCTACCTGCGCCCGGACAACGGCATGCCGCGCGCGTATCCGGCGCCTACGGGTAGGTAACGAAGACAGCGCAGCGAGCCACCCACACGGCTCGCTGCGCTCCTGCCTTCTGTTTTGAGCTTTCTGTGGGAGCGGCGTAAGCCGCGATAGCGCAACTTCGGATGGCGGCGAATCGCGGCTCACGCCGCTCCCACCCCAAAGCCGAAGCCTTCCGCATCAAACGTGCGCGTCCAACCCAACGCCGCAACTGGGGCAAAAATTTGGCTTGCTCGTGCCGCTCAGCACCTGCCCAAGACGGGCCCCGCACCGGGGGCAATTGACGCACCACATGATGTACAGCACCGCGCCCATGAACCCGACAAAGGGCACGACCATCCAGCCCCTGTGCAGGCCGGGAAGATCGAAGAACATCGTGGCCGCAAACAACAGCCAGCACCCGAACGCGACAGCGCGCGCCCTGAAGATTTTTGCCTTGAGCATCTCGCCGATCGTCATCGCGCCTGGGTCCTGATCGTCCACCTGGCTCTATCGTAGAGGATGTGCACGCCTGCCTAGCGTGCCATTGCTCCACCCCAACCACCGCCTTGGGGTAAGCGCGGCGTAAGCCGCGTCCACGCCACCCCAATCTCCCGCGCATGCCCCGGCCCATACGGACACAGCCCGCCCCCTGTGGGAGCGGCGTAAGCCGCGATTCGCCCCGACCCGAAGCTACGCTATCGCGGCTTACGCCGCTCCCACAGAAAGCAAGGCTCCGGCATGGCGCGGCACCGCCGGCGCTTAGTTGTCGTAGTTGGTAATCCTGGCATGGATCACACACCCGCCACGCGCCACCAGAACCCCATCGAAGCCCCAATAGCTCTCTCCGGGGCGTTCGGATCGGAAACTGAACGCATGCACCCTATCGGTGTCCGCAAGCTCACGCTTGAAGCCAATCGCTTTGCCGTGCGTGCGTTCAAACGCCGCCGCCGAATAGGGCTCCGATACCGCCAAGCGCTTTCCGAGCTGTTCGACCGTGCCGCCCGCGCAGGCCGGGGTAGGTTGGATGCGCTCAAGCAGATCGCCACCCCAGGTGCTCGGATCGGAAGGCAGCGCCACCTTCTCGTAAGCGCTTGCCAACGGAGCGCCCACCGCGATGGCAAGCAGCAGCCATAAGCCTCTAACGACCATAACCACTCCCGCAGTAGCGCAGAACAAAGTGGCGTTCTCTCTAGTGCTCATTGCGGCCGCGCCTCCGCCGTCATCAGCGTCACCAGCTCCAGCCTGCCCGTGAGGTCGAAAGCGAAATGCACTGAATGCACCGGGTAGTCATAGCGCAACCAGCCGCCGTGCGAGCCCAGCAGCGTCTTGCCCGGCAACGCGTTGCGCGCCGGTACGCCCAGAACCGACTCGACGTCGGCGCGCGAAGCGTCGAACGAAAGCCCCGGCCCGAGCGAGCCGCCGTATCGGTGGTAGCCCTCCTTGCCGCCGCCGTACAGGAACACCACTTGCACGGTTCCGCCAGAATCGAGCTGCAATTGCAGTCCGTCCGTCACCGAACGCAGATACCTCGTCGTCGGCAGGCCGGCTTCTAGTGATGCCTGCGTATACGCCTTCAATCGACAGCGCGCCAGCGTATGCGCTGCAGCGGGCGCTTCGGGCGATGAACCCAGTAGGGCGATCAGCGCATCCATGGTTTCACTCGGGCCGCCCCTTGGACGAGCAATCAGTCCTGTACGAATTCGCATTGAACGCACGCATGCAGGCAATCCCCTAGAAGCTGCTTTACAGCGGTCGAGTGCGAATATAGCCGACGGTACCAGATCGTCAGCGGCATCAGCACCGCTGCCATCCCGCCGCCTTGTTGCCTCCACCCTGGCCGCCTAAGATCGCCCCAGGGCCGCTACCGGTGGCCATGCACCGCGTCGGGGGACGAATGCACGCCATCAACATGTTGGCCCTGCTCCTGCTGGGCGCTAGCCCGCTGAGCGCACTCGCTGCGGAGCCGGCACCTTCCACCGCGACCCTGCAGATCCAATCCAATCACCCCGATAACCTGTGGCATTACCGCACCTACCAGGACGGCGCCAACTGCAAGGGGCTGTCGCACCCCAACCGGGTCGCGGGGCCTATCGGCATACCGGCGAGCGGGCCCTTCACGTTCTTCGTCTCCGCCGCCTCCAGCGGCAGCCTGTCCCACTACCGCTACTGCTGGAGCAACGTCACCTTCACCCCCGAGGCCGGCCAACGCTATTTGGCGCGCTTCGACTTCGGCCGCGATACCTGCCGCGTCGCCGTGGTCAAGACCGGCGCCGACGGCACCGAACCGCCCACCTCCGTGGACATTCAACTGCGCGCCTACAAGCCACCGTTTCTGCAAAGCGGCTCGTGGTGCGGCAAGCCCATCAAGCAGTAAATCTTCGCCCTCATCACCCGCTGGATGCTGGGCCGCTTAGACGCCAATCCCCATGGATAAAACACCGCGCGCCAGAGAGATCATCCAAGCCATCGCGAAATTCGAACTGGCGCCGGCGCTAAAGGCCGAGGGTTTCAAGAAGTCCAACCTGACCTTCACTCGCCGTCGGGGGCTGACGACACAGATCATCAAGTTCGAACTGTCCAGCTGGAACCTAGGCCCTAGGGGCTTCTTTACCGTGGATGTGCTCGTCAGATTCGATGAGATGACACCCCCTGGCGAGTCACCAGGGCCTTACCCCCAGTTTTTTGCCTCGCTGGATCAACTGCTGACAGATGTGCCGCGGAGCTTTGAGGTCAACGCCGACACTCCCGTGCCGCAGGCCTCGGCGCGTCTGACACAGTGGATTATGGACGGCGTGGTCGCCCCATTGAACCGCGTGAACACTCTCGTCGAATTCGAATCGACCGGTTGGGTCCAGGTCCCTGCCTGGGCGTTCCCCGCGTTGTACGCCTACTACGTGGAACGCTATGAAGAAGCCGAGCGGCTAGTGCGCAAGGAAGCGGAATTCTTCAAGGACAGAGGCATCACCTGGGAAGGCCTGGTCCAGAAGTACCGGTTCCACAAGCTCAACGCTAGATTGGCGCAACCTGATCCGGGCGATTGATCACCGCCTCGATCATGTACCCATCCGGGTCGATCACAAACGCCGCGTAGTAGTGCGGCCCATAGTCCGGCCGCAGCCCCGGCGCCCCGTTGTCCGTACCGCCCGCCGCCAGCGCCTGCGCATGGAACCGGTCCACCGCCTCACGCGAGGGCGCGCCGAAGGCCACGTGGAAGCCCGGCCCCGGCGCCACCGCGTGGGCGCGCAGCTTCAGGCAGAGCAAGTCTTCGCCCTCCGCGAAGCCGTAGCCGATGGCGGTGCCGTCCTCGAACACGCGGCGGTAGCCCAAAGCGCCCAGCGCGGCGTCGTAGAACGCGCCGGCGCGGTGCAGGTCGGCGACGGCGAAGGAGAGGTGGTGGAGCATGGAGTGCGTCCTGACATGGGGTGCGGGGCGGGTGGCGGGGTGAAACCCTGGATGGATTGTGCCGTCTTGGTGCCAACACCGTGACTTTGCGCCTGCGGGCCGCAGTGGTGCACGTAAACACCGCAGCGTTGTGGATCAAATCCACACCGTAGCCCGTCCGAAGCGCGACGCTGCCGCTCAACCCGGCAATGCGGCCCTTTGCCCCCGCACCCCTGCCCCTTCTACCGGCAACGCTGCCGTGCCCACCCGCAGCGCTG
The DNA here is from genome assembly GCF_003382365.1 of Lysobacter silvisoli. Taxonomy (NCBI): domain Bacteria; kingdom Pseudomonadati; phylum Pseudomonadota; class Gammaproteobacteria; order Lysobacterales; family Lysobacteraceae; genus Lysobacter; species Lysobacter silvisoli. Next base: position 106,278 of record NZ_QTSU01000005.1, read on the forward strand.
CCCGATCCATCCCCATCGCCGCGCCTGCACGGCGCTCGGCTGCCCTGACGGACCGGTGCGCTGCCCTTACGCACCGCACCGGTCCCCGTGCACACCGCAACCGCCGCCATGCGCACCGCTACCCTGGCCCGCCACCCGCCACGCGAGCTGCGCGGGCCGGCCGCGCCGTCACGACGCGAGCGGGCCCGGCAGCGGCGGCACTTCCGCGCGGCGCGCGGTTTTATCGAAGCGCGCGCTCAGGCTTTGGCGCAGCGTTTCCAGCCCGTGGTGCTTGCCCGACACCCGCAGCAGCGCATACCCCTCCAGCGCCGCCGACATCACGTCGCTGCCCAGCGCCATGTCGGTGTCCTGCGCGCGCTCCACCAGGCGCTGCAGCCGCAGCAGGCGCGGACGCAGCCGGTCCAGTGCGGCCAGGTCGGCCTGCGCTTCGGCCACGCTCAGGCCGGGCGGCACCACCTGCGGGTGCTGGGCCAGCGCGATCAGCGTCTGCCGGCAGAACTGCTCGGACTTGGGCCCCATCTTGGCCAGCGCCCGGCGGTCGTCGATGGTCAGCGACACAAGGCCGACCAACTGCGCCTCCAGTTGGGTCAGGGTGGCGTCGATCGCGGCGAGCTGATCGTCGGGCAGGGTCAAGGACAACAAATTCTGGCTCATGCACGGTTTCCTTCTAGGGGCTTGATGGACGAACGCAGCGCCCGGGCCACCGCAACCGTAAGGTGCAAACCGGCCGCCGATGCCGGCGCTACGGCCCGGGCGAACCGCCCAGGCGCCCCCAGCGTTTTGCGCACGCCCGCCGCGCGGCTATAGGAAAAGCCCCCGCCGCGCCGTCAGGAAACTCCGATTTTTCTGTAGGGCTTTTCCGAAATTCGCGTGCCACGCACACCGCGCCGCACCCGCTACCGAACGCCCTAATCCGCGCGCCGCTTACGCGTGCCCGCGTGGCTTGCGCGTGCCTCGTCCGCCGCGCCGGAGAGCTGTTGCGCCAGCGCCGGCTGCTCGCGGCAGAAGCGCGCGTTGGCCGCGAGGGTGCCCCAACGCTGCGCGGCGGCCAGTTCGTCGTCGGCGCGTTCGAGCAGGCGGCGCTGGTGGTCGGGGGACAACTGCAACTCCAACGTTTCAAGGGCGAGGTCTAGCAGGCTGCGGGCTTCTTCCATGGCGCGGTGTGTCTGGTCTGTGGCTTGTTGGCACAAGTGGTCCAGCCGTTCGGGGGCTAGCGCGGCCAGGGCGATGGCATCTGTGGCTGGGCCGGTGGGGGCGGGCCAGAGCTGTAGGAGCAGATCAGGCGGGAGGGTGAGCTGGTTGGGGACGGGCATGGCTGCGGTCCTTGCTGGCGGTGAAGTCTCGGGCGGCGCCCGGCCGGAAGTACCGACAAAAGCCCCGGGCGCCCTGCCCCACGAACCGATAGTATCTATTTTTCCGATATCAAGAAACTAGATATAGCTTCCGTGTGGCCTACCGCTTTCCGGCCACGCACATGCCCAAGTCAATTCATCAGCACGAGAATGAAGTCCTTACCTTGTTACTTAAAGAGATGCGGCTTGCGTCTGGGATGCTGCAAGCAGACGTGGCTCAGGCGCTTGGACGATCACAATCCCATATCAGCGACATCGAGAATGGGACTCGACGTCTCGACCTCATCCAATTGCGCGAGTACTGCGCAATCTTCGACACAACCCTCATCGCTTTTGTCAGACGGTTCGAGAAATCTCTATAGCGATCAATTGATCGAGCGCTCCAGCCGATCATTCTCAATCGAAAAGACCTACCTAGCACTTGGAGCTGACCGATCAGTTCTGCGCTCAATCCACAACGCTTGACTGCTACCGCGCGACACAAAAAGCGCAGGTGAAGTCGCGCCGCTGACCTCGCCTCGCCTCGCCTCAATCCTTGAGACAAGTAGCAGCCAAGCTGACGAGAGCGATGACGTATTGGCGAGAATGGAAAGTCAGCTGGACAAAAACGCGAAACCAGTGCAATTGCACGGAACTATAGTTGCAACAAGTAATCTATATGGTGTATATATGGCATATATTTGCAGCATCTAGGCTCGCCATGTCGCGATCTCGCAGCAGCTCCAAGAGCACGACAAGCCTAACTCTGCGCATCGACGCAGACATCAAGGAGGCTGCCGAAATCGCAGCCAAGCAAGACCGTCGCAGCCTCACCAATCTCATTGAGGTGTTGCTTGAACGGCACTGTCGCAATCTGGACCTATACCCCCCCTCTGATAAACGGAACTCTCCCGATGGCCAAGTCCGCAAAGCTTCCTAAGCCTCAAATTGCGGCTGCCGTGGCGTACAAGCAGGCAACGGGGGAAATTCTGTTTTATCGCGCCAACGAAAAGCCATACGGGCCGTTTAGCAACCTTTACAAACGATCCTTCGTATTCGAGGGCCGCGAGTTCGCCACCGCTGAACACGCGTATCAGGCAGGGAAGGCAGCCAAGGAATCTGTGAAGGAATGGATTCTTAGCGCGCCATCACCAGCACTCGTTGCGATGGCGGCCCACGGTCTCTACACGTGGGACATCGTTCCGAATTGGGCTCAGATCAAGTTCGATCGAATGAGAGCCGTCTTGCGCGCAAAATTCACCCAACACGAGGACTTGCGAGCGCTGCTTCTTTCGACGGGGACAGCGAGACTCGTAGAAGCCGGAAAGACCAATAATCCTGTCAACCGTCTCTGGGGTGAAGTGAACGGGATTGGTCAGAACATGCTCGGCGTCATGCTGATGGAATTGCGAAAGGAACTAAGTACCCCGACGCAAATATCCAAAGCAGTGGGGACTAAGCGGGCTCTAACGGTGACAAAGCGCCCTAACCGTCTGCTAGCCAACGGATGAGCCGGCGGCTGCCGCTGTGACGGAAACAAACTATGACCTAGAGCTTGCCGCCCTTCCGCAGACATACGCGTCGGCACTTGCTGCCGAATTGAAGGGACTGAAGGCAGCGTTAGCAGGGGCCAGCGAATCGAGCGTCATCGGCGTTGGATCCGGCGGGTCCTATACAGTCGCCTCATTACTATGCAACCTCCACGAAACGTATACCGGTCGCGTCTCGCGACCTTCGACGCCCCTAGAGCTGATCTGCAATCCCACGCTAGCATCATCAAGCCCGGTATTTCTGATTTCGGCCGAAGGTAAGAACCCCGATATTACCGAAGCCTTGCTGCGCGCCCGACGTCACAGCGCTAGAACGATACATGCACTAACGAACAGGACGAGCAGCCCGTTGATGGAGTCCATCCACGGGCTCACGGATGTTAGCGCCCACGTTTTTGAACTCGACAAGAAAGACGGGTACCTGGCGACGAACAGCCTATTGCTAGACGCCATGCTTGTCGCACGCGCCTACGGAGAACTAGACCAGTCCCGTAGCCCGTTCCCCGATCAGATGAGCCAACTTCGCATTGGCGACCAAGCCCTACCAGAATGGGCAAATAACTCGCGAAGCTTCGCCGAAGAAGCCGTCAAGCGAGGCTCAATGATCGTAGTCTATTCGCCGCTCCTTAAGCCAATTGCCTCGGACTTAGAGTCGAAGTTATCAGAGGCGGCATTATTGAACTGCCAATTGTGCGACCTGCGTTCATTTGCGCATGGCAGGCACCTTTGGCTGTCCCAGCGGACGGACGATTGTGTAGTCCTGGCCATCACCGAGCCGTCACTTGGCCAATTGTGGGACAAGATGAGAAGTCTATTTCCTCCTGCCATGCCGACCATGACAATGTCGCTCGGAGGAGCTTCGCCACCCGACCTCATTGCTGGCTTGGTGGCCCAGATGCAGTTTGTTTCAGCCATCGCCAGCGCGTCCGGCGTCGATGCTGCGAAGCCATCAGTCCCCGATTTCAGCCGCAAGCTGTACTACCTAGATCTCACATCTTCTATCCCCGCCCCTACCGACATGCTTGCGGCGGCTGAGGTGTCCAAGTTTGAGGTCATGGGGGCAAGATGGCCGTCCGCGCGACGCCTTGGCAGCATGACTCGCGCCCGAGCGGACTTTCAGTCATCGCTCGCTTCGCAGAAGTTTCGGGCGGTCGTTTTCGACTTCGACGGGACGTTGTGCAGCTCACGCCGAACCGATCAAGCGCTGTCTACTGAAATCATCCGGCAGCTCGAACGATTGCTACAAGCCGAGGTTGTTATCGGCATCGCCTCAGGGCGGGGCGGATCTATCTTGGAAGCTCTGGCAAAGGCGCTGCCCCCCGAGCTTCTGGAGCGCATAGACGTCGGCCTGTACAACGGTGGGTGGGTGGGAACCGCGAGCGAACCAGTGGTAACCGCTAAAGAAACAAGCGAGTTCTTGAGCCATGTTACGCGACTGATGCGGCGACTCAAGTCGATCGGCGTTCCCATAGACACAGTCAGACCTACGCATCCGATCCAAGTGAGCGTAAGGTTCCGTGAGGGCATTGCAACAGAACAGATGTGGTTCGTACTGGCAGACGCGCTGAGGCAGGCTGGCCTGGAAACCGCTTCTATCATGCGTAGCAAGCACTCAATCGACATACTATCTTCTGGTGTTAGCAAATCTGGTTTGGTTGCCCACATGATCCAACACCATCGAATCGACCCCTACCAGATACTCACAATGGGCGATCAGGGTGCTTGGCCGGGAAATGATGCATCTCTGCTTGAGCACCGATACTCACTGAGTGTGGATTCGCCCTCAAGACGAATCGACAGGGGCTGGAAGCTTGCACCGAGCCACAAGCGTGATGTGGACGCCACCCTATGGTATCTCGAGAGAATGGTCACCGGTTTAGGCGGAACATTTCATATCGACCTTTAGCAACCGCGGACAACGGCGAGACACATGCGCGACGAGAACGCAATTCAGCTACTGGCAAAGGTGATGAGCTGGACGGAAGACTCGGCGCTTCAGGTGCGCTCGCTGCAGCTATTGGCAGATTTCAAATACGACTCGTATCAGCGCTTTGGCCCAGGACGAAAATTCATTGAAAGCCTCGCGCTGTGGCTGAACCAGTTCGACCCTAGTGACCGGGAGGCTGCGCTGGAACTTGTCAGAGACAAGCTAGTCTTTCTGTCGGATGACGAGCTTTCCCACCTGGTGACTACGGCCTATCCGGATCTCGTGATCCAGGAGCGCCTCAGGATCGTTGCTGAAGAAAACGCCATTCCGCTGCATCGAGTTCGAGAAATTGCCTCCCACCCTCGCTTTAACGAGCTTCGAATCAAGTCCCTTTTTCTAGGCCTGAGTGACGGCGCTAGAACCAACGAACTTAGACGAGCGAGTTTTGGGGAGATAAGCAACGAGCAGATTTGGCAGGCTTACGAGCTAGGCGACAACAAAGTCGACGACATGCTTGAAGAGCTCAAAGACGCTCTAGAACAAGCAGGATCGAATAGCGAGCAATCGCGATTCAACCTAATCTGGCTCTTGGACGACTTCTCTGGTAGCGGAAACACGTACATTCGCTATGACACCAAGAACCGCAGGTTCAAGGGAAAGCTTCAGAAAATATACTCGCGACTGCATCGTGGCGATCTGGTTGATAGAAGCAACTATGAAGTCTATTTGCTCCTTTACGTTGCCACACGACAGGCTATTGACCACATCGAGTATTGGGCTGAACGATTTACCTCGGAAAAGGGCTACAAGCCGCTGCAGTTGCGCGTGTTGTGCCCAATCGAGAACGAAGTCCGCTTGGTTGACAGCATGAGCGCCCCGTTACTGAAGCTGATCCACGCACAGAAGAACTATGACGAACGAGCGCACGATAAACACACGCTCGTCGGCGGAACTGAAGACGCCAGACTGGGCTTTGCTGGATGCGCGCTCCCGGTCGTGCTAGCGCACAACACGCCCAATAACTCCATATATCTGCTCTGGGGGCCTGAATTGCTTAAGCCGTTCGGGCTCTTTCCGCGCGTAAGCAGACACCGCGAATTCTGATGGCCTATCGAGCAAACCCCTTCCTAGAGCGCATGTCGGAGCGAATGACCTCCGACAACGATTTTGTTCGGCTGTTCTCGCCAAAGATTGTTGAAAGGCTCGAAGACGACACATTCGAAGGAGGCGTACACATTCTTCGCAGTTCGCCCGGCGGCGGTAAAACCACACTGTTGCGCGCCTTCACACCACCAGCACTCAATGCGTTCTGGAGCGCTAGGAAGACGCCGGATCTTGCAGATTCTTACCAGCGACTAGTCGCCAGGGGAGTGCTCGACCAAAGCCATGGCCCTCAGCTGCTCGGCGTGCTGCTCTCATGCGCTGCGGGCTATGCAGACCTTCCGCCAGGTGCCGACATCGAACAAGACACGCTGTTCCGGGCCTTGTTGGACTGCCGCGTCGTCCTTCGCGCCGTCAGGAGTATCGGGCTACTAGCCGGGCTCGGGCCCGACGATGATCTCGCCCAGATCACCCTCAGCTACGACCCTAGCGTGGCGGATCTTCGGGGCATACCCCTCTTGCGTGACGCAGCACAAATGGCGCGTTGGGCTGAGGAAGTGGAGCAGAACGTCTACACATCGCTCGACTCGTTCCGGAAGCCCGATGACAGCAGCATGCCAGCGCACTTTCGCTTTGAGAGCGTGCTGTGGCTCCAGGCGGTCGCTTTCGAATTTCAGGGGCGGGCACTCGCACCAAAGCGGCTTCTGATGATTGATGACGTACAACGACTTCGAAAGAAGCAGCGGGACCTACTGATCGATGAGTTGACCGTGCTACGCCCAAGCATCCCGGTCTGGCTTTCCGAGCGCACGATTGCAATGGGCGATGACGACTTACTTTCACAAGGAGTCAGAGACGGAAGGGAAATTCGACACTACAACCTTGAGGAGATGTGGTCGCTCTCCAAGGGCGGCGCGCAGTCCTTCGTCGGGTTCGCACAGAACATCCTAGATCGGCGCATGAAGCGCCAGGACACGGTCGCCTCCAGCGCATTCTCGCAATGCCTCCGCACTGAATTCAATGCGCAGGAAATACGCTCTATTTTCGACAAAGCCGTTTCTCAGTACACCGAGAGCTCAAGTCGGCTCCGTGGGCGCGCGCGCTACGAGGGATGGTTGGCGAAGGCAGACAGGTTGACCGAGGATCCCAGCTGGGAATCCCTACTGGATCTCTACTCGATACAGATCCTGCTCTCTCGCGATGAGAAACGACGTCAGATGACCTTGGATCTATCCTTATCCGACGAGGAATTGGAAGAGCGCGATAGCTCACAAGTCCGAGGCGCGGCCGAACTGTTTGCTAGCCAGGGCGCAGGGCTGCCCTACTATTTTGGGCTTGATCGCCTATGCGCGATGGCATCGAGCAACGTTGATGAACTGCTGTTCCTCGCCTCCGAACTCTATGTCGGCCTTCAGGCCCGCCAGGCAGTCAGAAAACCCGATCTCATTCTATCGCCGTCCGACCAGGAGAAGCTACTTAAGGCTGCGGCAAAGAAGAAGCGAAACTTTATCCCAAGGAACCACAGCCGAGGCTCCAACGCTCAACGCCTATTGGACGCGGTGGGTGCATTCTGCAAAGACAAGACCTTCGCACCTAACGCTCCGTATGCCCCTGGCGTCACTGGCGTTCGTTTGAGCCAACAAGAGCTGCATCGACTCAACAATCCGCGACCATCAGTGGGACAGAGCGGCATGGCTCTTCGTAAAGTTATCGCCGAGTGCGTCGCAGAGAACTTGCTGATCATCCGCAATAGTTCGGCAAGCACCTCGCGGGATAGCGGCCAGGTGTTTTACCTGAATCGCACCTTGTGCGCACATTACGACCTTCCACTTCAGTTCGGCGGATGGCAGGACGTGACGGTGGTGAATCTGGAGGAATGGATGAACCTGGGCGTGGTACAAACCAGACGCCGACGGCTGGAGAGCCTATGAGAATGCTTTGGGAACAGTACGTCTATCGGCGGGGAAACGAAGTGTTCGAGCTCTGGGACGGCCTGTTCTCTGGCAGAGACATCAAACCGCTTTACATCGGCGGCCGTGGTTTCGACGTCCGATCGCAAGCGGTTCTGGCTGCGTTTGTCGCGAGTGTGAAAGGATCCGCTGTGTCCGTACAGGATGCGAAGCAACTGCTGATCGGTTTTAGCGGTTATCGTTTAGACGACGATATCAAAGCACTAACCGAGACCAACACCACCGAACTTACTCGGATTTTTTCGGAGATCGGCACAACCGAAGAACTTCCCTTCGGCGGCCCGACAGAAGGCGACGAGGAAATCAGCACAAGCAATGCGCTCCGTGCTGGCGTCGCGAAAGTGCAGGCGCAGCTTGACGGCTATACCGATGTGATACTCGACATTAGCTCTCTTCCTCGGATTGTGTACTTGACGCTTCTGACAAGCCTCTTGAATCACTTCATTCCCAACAAAGAGATTGATCCAGAGCGTGAACATCCCTTGGTGGCCAGCGGAGTGAACTTTCAAGTCCTGGTGGGCGAGGACGCGGCGCTAGATGCGCACATTCGTGCGGAAGACCCTAGCAACGAACTGGTCCTTATCCCCGGTTATTCCGCGGTGCTGCAGCTCGGAAGCCTTTTGGAACTGCCGCTCGTGTGGTTCCCGATCCTCGGCGAGAATCGAGTGAACCAGCTTGAGAAGGTCCTCAACTCCGACTACATCCCCGCCAGGGCAGAGGTGTGCCCAGTGGTACCCCATCCGTCGAAGGACCCTCGACGAGCTGACCGTCTACTGGTGGAGTATAGCGGCCCGCTTTTCGACACGGGCCTGACCACGACATCAAGCGTTCTGTATGCGCATGAGTCTCACCCATTCGAGGCCTATCGGCAGTTGTTGAGTGCGATGCGTCGCTATCGAGACAGCATGTTGATTCTTGGAGGGTGCCGACTTGTGGTAACACCACTTGGCAGCAAACTCATTACCTTAGGTGCCGGCCTGGCTTGCTTTGAGATGCACCCGGAAAACCTAAGCAAGAAGTACGGCGTCGGCATCCCATACGCCGAACCAACGCGCTATGTCGCGTCTGCCGAAAAGCTGACCCGATCGTCGCCCATAATTTCTGCGCTGGTACTGACGGGTGAGGCGTATGGAATTACTCCGGCCACGGCCAGTACGCCTGCTTGAGGCAACTGCATCAAGAACAGTGATGAGAGCGTGCTTTTCTGAAGGCTCGCGCGAAAGGGCCGTGCTCTGTTCGAGGGGAAGCAGGGGTCAGCGCGCACCTTTCTAGAGTACTCTGCGAAAGTTCACTCGGCCCACAGAGAACACGCACCGATGAAAAATCGCCATCAACGGCGCCGGCATCGCCGGCACGGCACTCGCCTACTGGCTGAGCAAGCAAGGCCACGACGTGCTGTTGTGGAGCGGGCGCCCGCGCTGCGCCCCCGCGGGTTCGTGGTGAACCTGTGGGGCATCGGTTACGACGCGCTGGAACGGATGTAGGAAACGGGGTCAGAGTCATTTTTCAGCTAACTGCTGAAAGGCCACCATCGCCGGAGCCGCACAGCTCTCCAACTTGTCCAGCGACCGCGCCACCGCATCCTGCAGCGGGTGATCCAGCCCAACGAAGGACCAATCGGTCTGGTTCCCCTGGCCATCCGTAACGCTCAGGGCATGGATGGTCCCGTGCATGACGGTAAAGGCCGTCGGATCGTCGAACGCGAAACCGATGGGAATGCTTTGGGAGGCCAAATGGGCGTAGACCTCTTGTGCTGCGGGGCAGGCGCTGTGCTGGATGAGGACGGCGCAAGTCCTCTTCCAATCGCCCACCGCCAAAAAGAGTTCCGGCGGCGCGGTGGATTGACCGAAAGGCCCGTCTAAGCGACGACGGAAGTGGGCCAGCATACCGGGCCCCTGCCCCGTGTCCGGAAGGCGCCCGATACGGATGTCCGTGAGGCCGATTTCTAAGGAGCGATCCGGCCAGAAGAGCACCTCGGACAGTCCCCGGTCGTAGCAACCCGTCCCCAATGAGGACCATTCCAAAGGGCGACGCTCTTCGCTGAGGCTCGCACAGCTCGATAGCGTCAACGCGAGTAGGGCAATACCAGTCTTCATGAGGTCACAGCACCTGTGTTGATGGACTGGCGATGGGCTCGATCTGATGGAGACGGGACGCGGAACGACCTGTTGCGGGGCCCCTAACGAAGCGGCGCCAGAAAGTCCGCGACAGGCTCTAGGATCACCTCAGGCAGACTCTCTGCGATGCACGACCGCATCCGGTCCCAGGCGTCCGCATCCACCGAAGGACGCGCCAGCCCTTCGGCCTTCGCCGCCGCCGACGGCCACTGCGTGTAGCTGTACCAAACCTCGTCCGGCCCGCGGTGCAGTCGCGAGCCGAGCGAGCCGCGTTCGGCGCGCAGCAACTGCGTCACCCGCGACCAGGCGTCGATGAAGGTCTGTTCGGTGCCGGGATGCAGGCGCCAGCGGTAGAGGGCGCAGAACGGAGTTGGGTTGCTCATGCTCGTGTCTCGCGGGAATGGCGCGGTTTCACCTTAAGCCGCTTCATAGCCGGCGCCCACTCAGCCGCCACCCAAGGTGCCGCTGTGCAGCAGCCAAGCGACCGCGGCCAGGTTGAGGATTACGGTGAACCAAAACACCGACTGAAACGACGCCTTTACGGTCTTGTGCCGCGAGCGTTGCTGCGCGATGAGCGCGCCGGGCCAGCCGCCCAGCAGGTCGATCAGGTGCAGGGTGCTTTCGGGGGTGCGCTGCGCGCCTCGGCCGGCGGCGCTTTTGTCGGCGGTGTACGCGAAGTACGACACCACGCTGACTACTCCGTAGCCCGCGGCGATCAGGATGGGGATGAGCCCGACGTAGGCGCAGGCCGCTACCGCCAGCAGGAAGGCCACGCCGATCGCCAGCCTGGGGATGGGCAGCGGCGCTTTGCGCACTTCGATCTTCTGGCCCGCGTAGCGCACGTCCACCGCATTGGCGCGGCCGCGGTCGTCGGTGGTGACGGCGTAGGAGATCAGGTCGCCGTCGACCGGGCGGCGCGAGCCGTACTGGAAGGCCTTGATGTGGACGAAGGCACGGGTGCCGCCGCCGTGCGGCACGACGAAGCCGTAGCCTTTGTCTTCGTTCCAGTCCGAGATGCGGCCGACCCACCTCATGCGTCGCAATGCCCCCTGCCCCGCGACCCGGCTTTCGGGCCGACTTTACACCTGCGGGCGGGCGATGGTGGGCACGGCGCCCTGGTCGGGCGGCGCGGTCAGGGCGCGGCGGCCGCGCGCGAGAAATGCGCGATGCGCATCTTCGGGGTGCCGTCGGAGGTGAAGTAGGTTTCGGTTTCGGTGAGCACGTTGCCGTCGTCGCTGACGGTGTAGACGCGGGTGGAGCGGGGGATTTTTTCGTAGACGAACTGCATGACCAGGACGTCGGGTTTGGGCATGTAGGCGGCGAGGACGTCGACCCAGTAGGTGCCGGTGGCGCGGCCGGGGGTGCCGTCGAGGGCGAGGGTGGATTCGGAGTGCATCTTGGCGCCGGCCTGGTCGACGATGTCGACGCGGGTGGTCCATTGGTGGTTGGCGGCGGTGCGGAATTCGAGGTCTACGCGCTGGGGGCGTACGGCCGCGGGCATGGGGAGGGTGGTGACGTCCAGGGACCAGCGGCCGATGAGGGGGGACTGGGTGGACGGGGCGGCGAAGGCGGGGGCGGCTGCTAGTAGGGCGGTGAGGGCCAGTAGGGGGGCGAATCGGTGCATGGGGGGTGCCTCGCGATTTGGCGGTGAGTCTGGGGGGACTTTACTGGTCGCGGTGGGGTGGCGGTGTTGAGGGTGGTGCGGTGCGGCTCAAGGGGGTACCGGTTTGTCGCAGGGTGAGGCTAGGTGGGTGCTTCGTAAGTGGCGACGCAATGGGGTCAGTTCGCGTGCCCTCACCCCAACCCCTCTCCCGCGAAGCGGGGGAGGGGCTCAATAGCGCTAGGGGCTTGGTGCTGTTACTTGCCCTTCATGGCGAAGGTGCTCAGCACCTTGCGGTAGGCGGCGGAGTAAGTGCCCAGGTAATCGGGGCAGCGGGCCTGGGGGTCGTTGCGTTTTTGTTCGGCGCAGGCGGCCGATTCTTCGGCCACGCGGTCGATGGACTTCATGGCCAGGATCAAGGAGCGCCAGGAGATGCCGACTTCGTAGACGGCGCGCGAGCGCTGGTCGATGCACACGGCCAGGAAGGTGTACATGCGGCCGTCCAGGGCGAAGGGCTTGTCCGTGGGTGTGGTGGCGCAGGCGGGGTTGAGGTCGGTGAGGGCGAAGTCGGCGCTGGGGTAGCGCTGTGTGGCGGCGTCGAGCGCGGTTTGGCCGGCGTCGGCCTGGCCTTTGTAGAGCACGCTCAGGGCGTAGGTGTCGTAGCCGCTCAGGCCGATGACCATGACGGTGTTGCGCTTTTCTTTCTTGTCGCGGTACTGCTCCCACTCGATATCGCTGTAGGTGTTGCTGGGGGCGAGGTAGGAGAAGCTGTAGTGGTCTTTGTCGAGCTGGCCGGCGGATTCGAGCGAGCCGACGTGTTTGTAGTTTTCGGTTTGCGCCGTGGCGGTGGCCGATGCGGCCAGTAGCGCCAGGGCGCAGAGGTGCTTCCCCATTGTTGTGTTTCCCCTGTGTGCCGGCTGCGGTGCGGGCGGTGGGCAGTATGTGGGGTGGGTGGGGGAGACGGGTAGCGGGGGAGCGTCGTGGGTGCGCAGTCGCGGTCGCAGCTTGCGCAGCTCCTACAGCGGGCAGCGTGGTGTTCGGCGGGCGCGGGGGCGTGGTCGCGGCTTACGCCGCCCCTACCCCAAGGCGGTGGGGGTGAGTTGGGTGTCGAGCAGGACGACGCGGTTGCGGCCTTCGTGTTTGGCGGTGTACATGGCGGCGTCGGCGCGTTGGATCAGGCTGGCGGCGCTGTCGTCGGGGCCGCTTTCGACCACGCCTATGCTCAGGGTCAGGGCGACGGGCATGCCTTTGACTTCGCCGCAGCGGCGTTCGACCTTGCGGCGGATCTGTTCGGCGGTGTCGCGCGCGGCCAGGCGGCCGATGCCGGGGAGCAGCAGCAGGAATTCCTCGCCGCCGATGCGGCCCAGCTGGTAGGCGGGCATGGTTTCGGAGTGGATGCTTTCGGTGACGGCGCACAGGCAGGCGTCGCCCACGGGGTGGCCGTAGCGGTCGTTGATGGCCTTGAAGTGGTCCAGGTCCAGGAACAGCACGGACAGGGGCTGGCGCTTGCGGCGCGCGTCGGCCACGGCGCGGTCCAGGCGGTTGATGATGCCGGCGCGGTTGAGCACGCCGGTGAGGGCGTCGTGTTCGGCGTGCAGCTGGGCCACGTCGCGTTCGCGGCGGAAGGTGAGCATGCGGTCGGCCAGGCCCAGCACCAGCACCACGGCGGCGAAGGCCTGCATCATCGGCAGGCCGTATTCCAGCAACGGGGTGAGCGGCACGCCGGCGCTGAGCTGCATGGCGCGCGCGGTGGACACGGTGACCAGCGGCACCCAGGCGATCAGCACGAAGCCGGCGTGGCGGCCGCCGCGCAGCCAGACCAGGAACAGGGCGATCACCGCCAGCAGGTTGGCCAGCATGAGCAGGCCGTTGCCCAGCGGCGGGAACCAGGCCTTGTTCGCGGGCCAGGGCGATACCAGCAACGCCAGCATGAGCAACGGCAGCCAGGCGCCGACGACCAGCAGCGCGCGGGTGAGCCAGGGCGCGCGCGGGCGCAGGTCGGCGAATTCGATCAGGAACAGCACGGTGACGATGGTGGAGGACGTGGCCACGAACCAGATGCCGGCCACGCCGAAGCGGCCCAGCCAGGCCAGCGCCGGCAGGGTGTAGGCGTCGCCGTAGGCGCACAGCACGTACAGCAGTTGCAGCAGCATGCTGGCGGAGAACAGCAGGTAGACGCGCTCGCGCAGCTGGGTCCAGAACAGCAGCACCACCAGCGACACGGCGATCAGCACGCCCATGCTCAGCCACAGCACGCGTACGTGGGCGTGGTCTTCCACGGCGTAGTCGGCGCTGGTGCGCACGGCCACCTGCAGCGGGTAGCGCGCGCCTTGCACGCTCACGTAGACGGGCCCGGCGGCGGTCAGCGGGAAGGCCAGCGCGCGGCGCGAATGGGCGGGGCTGGGGTCGGCGTCGAAGATGGTGGCGGTGCGCGGCAGGTAGTCCGGCGGCGCGGCCACGGTCACCTGGGCGCTGAAGGGGTGGTAGACCAGCAGCACGCGCGACTCTTCGGAGGACTCCGGGCGCAGGCGCCAGGCGCCGCGGCCGTCGCGGGCGCTGCGCAGCTGGCGGGCGTCGGGTTCGGCGGTGAACGCGCTGTCGGGCAGGTCGCGCAGTCGTTCGGGCGAGGTCAGCGGCTGGGGCTGGGCCAGGCGCTCCACGCGCACGATGCCGTCGGCCCACGCCGGCAGGCAGGGGAGACACAGCAACAGCCAGCACGCCGCGATCCAGACTGGTTTCATCGGCCCCCCGCGTCGCTGCCAGTGTCGGCCCGGGCCCGGCCCGCCACAAGCCCCCGCCCGCCGCCGTATGCTGTGCGCTCCCGCCCCGCCGCCAGGACCCACGCCATGCCCGCTGCGCTGACGCCGCTGCTGATGGCCGCCGCCCTGGCGCTGCAACCGCCGGGGCAGTTCCATGGCGACGAGCCGGTGGGCCGCGATGGCGAGACCTGGCTGGCGCTGCGCGTGGCCGACGGCCGGGCGTCGCTGACCCAGACCCGGCTGCGGGTGGAGGCGGTGGAAGACCCGATCGGCGACGAGCCCGGCGAGCGCACGGGCAAACGGGTGGCCTCGGCGCTGGAGCCGGACCCGGACGCCGAGGGCGCCCAGGTGGTGGCCTACCTGCGCGGCGGCGGCCTGGGCGCCGGGCCGGTGAGCGCGGCGCGCATGCTGCAGCGCGGCGAAGCCGGCCATGCGCCGGACGACCGCTTCGAATTTGCCGGCGCTGCCTACCGCATCCGCAGCGAGTGCTCGCCCGACGACGATGGGGCCTTCGCGCGCTCCTGCACGATCCGGCTGGTGGCGCCGGGCACCGAACAGGTGCTGGCGCACATGCCGGGCCTGCGCGAGCAGGGCGTCCTGCGGCTGGGCGACGACGCCTCGCCGACGTTGATCTTCGCCGGCGACCTGGACCGCGACGGCAAGCTCGACCTGATCTTCGATCTCACCGACCATTACAACGTGTCGCGACCGACGCTGCTGCTGTCGTCGCAAGCCAGGGAAGGCGAACTGCTGCACGCGGTATCCACTTACGAATCCGTCGGCTGCTGACGCCGGCCCGCCCTGGAGAGCGCCACCCATGACCCTGCCCCCGATGGAATTCAACTGGCTGGCGGTGATCGCCGCCGCCGCGTCCGCGTTCCTGCTGGGCGGGATCTGGTACGGCCCCTTGTTCAAGAAGGCCTGGTGCCGCGAGGCCGGCATGGACCCGGACAGCAAGCCGGGGCACCCGGCGCGCATCTTCGCCATCGCCTTCGGCTGCAGCCTGCTGTCGGCGCTGATCTTCGCGCTGATGCTGCCGACGAACGCGCGCGCGGCCGACGGCTTCGGCCTGGGCTTCGTGGTCGGCCTGTTCTTCGTGGCGATGAGCTTCGGCATCAATTACGCCTTCGCCCAGCGCAGCCTGAAGCTGTGGATGATCGATTCGGGCTACCACATCCTGCAGTTCATCGCCTACGGCACCATCCTGGCCGCGTGGCGCTGAGGCCATCGCCATGCATATCGACTGGTACTTCGATTTCATCTCGCCCTTCTCCTATTTGCAGTGGCAGAAGGTGAAGCCGCTGACGCGCAGCGCGCATACGCTGCGGCCGGTGCCGATCGTGTTCGGCGCGGTGCTGCATGCGCTGGGGCAGAAGGGGCCGGCCGAGATACCGGGCAAGCGCGAGTTCACCTACCGCCACGTGCTGTGGCAGTCGCGGCAGGAAGGGGTGACGCTGCGCTTCCCGCCCGCGCACCCGTTCAATCCGCTGGCGGCGCTGCGCCTGTGCCTGGCCGCGGGCGCCACGCCCGAGGCGGTGGACGCGGTGTTCGACTGGATCTGGGGCCAGGGCCGCGCCGGCGACAGCGTGGAAGCGCTGGCGCCGCTGGCGGCGGCCTTGGGCGTGGCGCCCGAGGCGATCGGCGGCGAGGCGGCCAAGGCCGCGCTGCGCGCCAACACCGAGGCGGCGATCGCCGCCGGCGTGTACGGCGTGCCCACCCTGGCCTTCGACGGCGCCATGTTCTGGGGCAACGACGCGCACGCCTTCGCCCTGGCCGCACTGGCCGACCCCGGCGTGCTCGAGGATGCGGAAATGCGCAGAGTCAGCACATTGCCGGTGGCGGTGCAGCGCCAAGCCTGAACGCCGTCCCCCGAGGCGATTCCGGCTCTAGACACGGCCTTGCCGCCCTGCAGGTATGCTGGCTGTCACAATTCGAAACGTCTTGGCGCCAACACCCGGGGGGGGACTATGCGCATCGGACTCGTGGTCGACTCGGCCTGTGACCTGCCGTCGGAATACCTGCAAGCGCACGATATCCACCTGTTGCCGGTCACGGTCCGCATCGGCGAGGCCGTGCTGACCGACCACCGCAACCCCGAAGCCACCCTGCACTTCCTGCAGACCCACCTGGCCGAACGCGGCTTCGAGGCCGAGACCACGCCGTTCACGGTGCAACAGGTGCGCGACCTGTTCGTGAGCCAGCTGGCGATCGACTACGACTACGTGTTCTGCATGACGATCACCAAGACGCGCAGTCCGATCTACGACAACGCCAACCAGGCCAGCTTCGCGATCCTCAACGACTACAAGCCGGTGCGCATGGCCGCCGGCAACAACACCCCGTTCGCGCTGCGGGTGATCGATTCGCAGAACCTGTTCGCCGCGCAGGGCATCCTGCCGGTGGAGGCCGTGCGCCTGCGCGACGCCGGCGAGGGCGCGCCCAAGATCCGCGCGCGGCTGGAGAACCTGGCGCTGCACACCCAGGGCTATCTGATTCCGCGCGATCTGAACTACATCCGCGCGCGTACCCGGGTGCGCGGCGACCGCAGCGTGAGCCTGCTCAGCGCCACGCTGGGCACCATGCTCGACATCAAGCCGGTGTTGCACTGCAACCGCGGCGAGACCGGGCCGGTGGCCAAGATCAAGGGCTTCGAGACCGCGGCGCAGAAGCTGTTCGAGCATTGCGGCAAGCGCGTGCGCGGCGGGCTGATGACGCCGACGATGTGCCTGAGCTACGGCGGCGAGCTCGAGGAGATGCGCGCCCTGCCCGGCTACGAGCGCCTGCGCGACACCTGCCGCGAGCACAACGTGGAGTTGTTCGAGGCGGTGATGAGCCTGACCAGCATGGTCAACATCGGCAAGGGCGGTGTGGCGGCGGGGTTTGCGGCGGAGGGTGGGAGCAAGTTCGAGGATTGAGGGGGATGGTGCTGCGGGGGTAGGAGCAAATCCCCCCCTAGCCCCCTTTTTTCAAAGGGGGGGGAACTGCTGGCGTGGTGAATCGAAACCACCTTGCAGCCCGCCTTTTGCTTTTGGCTTTCCTCGTTTGGAAAAGGGGGATTGAGGGGGATTGGCTTTAGTGCCCCGTCACACCCGCACACGACTTTCGACCCGGGGCCGGCGCCTCCGCTGCGGTTAGGCTCAGCCTTCGTCCGCACACCACCGACCCGATGCCCAACCACCGTCTGCTCGCCCTGGCGCTCGCCAGCGCCCTCGCCGCCACCCCGGCCCTCGCCCAGAACCCGCCCGCGCCGCAGCCGGCACCGCCTGCACCGCAGGACAAGGACCAGGCCGACAAAGCGCAGCTCGAACAGGACGCGCTGGAACCGGCCGGCAACGATCCGGCGCGCGCCTCGGCGCAGACCGCCAAGGGCGCCAGCAAGCCCGGCGACGGCAAGGACGACAAGAAGTGGGACGTGTCGGCCGCGCACGGCCCGACCAAGAGCGTGCGCTTCGACACCGACGAAGGCACCTGGATGGACGTGGACGTGTCGCCCGACGGCCGCGAGATCGCGTTCTCGCTGCTGGGCGACCTGTACCGCCTGCCCATCGCCGGCGGCAGCGCCCAGCGCGTGACCAGCGGCCCGGCCTGGGACGTGCAGCCGCGCTGGTCGCCCGACGGCCGCGAACTGGCCTTCACTTCCGACCGCGGCGGCGGCAACAACCTGTGGCGCATCCGCGCCGACGGCAGCCAGCCGGTGCAGGTGACCAAGGAAGACTTCCGCCTGCTCAACAACCCGGCCTGGACGCCCGACGGCCAGTACCTGGTCGGCCGCAAGCACTTCACCGGCGAGCGTTCGCTCGGCGCCGGCGAGCTGTGGCTGTATCACGCCGCCGGCGGCGGCGGCGGTCTGCAGCTGACCAAGCAGAAGAACGACCAGCAGGACCTGGGCGAACCGGCGGTCTCGCCCGACGGCCGCTACGTCTACTACTCCGAGGACGTGAGCGGCGGCCCGACCTTCCAGTACAACAAGAACGTCCACGACACCGTCTACGCGATCAAGCGCCTGGACCGCCAGACCGGCAAGAGCCAGACCCTGGTGGCCACGGCCGGCGGCGCGGTGCGGCCGCAGCCTTCGCCGGACGGCAAGTCGCTGGCGTTCGTCAAGCGCATCCGCGACAAGAGCGTGCTGCACGTGCTGGACCTGGACAGCGGCCTGGTGCGCCCGGTCTGGGACGGCCTGTCGCACGATCAGCAGGAGGCGTGGGCGATCTTCGGCCCCTACGCCAATTTCGATTGGACGCCGGACTCGCGCGCGGTGGTGATCTGGGCGCAGGGCAAGCTGTGGCGCGTGGACATGGCCAGCGGCCAGGCGCGCAACCTGCCCTTCAGCGCGCAGGTCGAACAGACCGTGACCGCGCCGCTGCGCTTCGAGCAGACGCTGGACGAAGGCCGCTTCACGCCGAAGATGATCCGCGACGTGGCCACCAGCGCCGACGGCAAGACCCTGATCTTCCACGCCGTGGGCCACCTTTGGCGCAAGCGCCTGCCCGACGGCGCGCCCGAGCGCATCAGCCGCGACGACAGCCGCTACGAGTACCAGCCCAGCTTCAGCGCCGACGGCCGCAAGCTGCTGTACACCACCTGGTCCGATCAAGACCTCAGCGCGATCATGGTGGCCGACGCCAGCGGCGGCGGCGCGCGCAAGATCACCCGCGAGCCGGGCTTCTACTACGGCGCGCGCTTCTCGCCCGACGGCCGCCGCATCGTCTACGCCAAGACCGGCGGCAGCGGCCTGACCGGCAGCCTGTGGTCGCGCGAGCAGGGCATCTACGTGATGCCGGCCGACGGCGGCGCGGCGGTGCGCGTGGCCGAGAGCGGCGAGGCGCCGCAGTTCAGCGCCGACGGCAGCCGCGTGTACTACCTCACCGGCGGCGGCCTGAAGAAGAAGCTGATGTCGGTGGGCCTGCACGGCGAGGAGCCGCGCGAGGTCTACAGCCTGAAGTACGTGGACTCGGTGAGCCTGAGCCCCGACGGCAAGTGGATCGCCTTCACCGAACTGTTCAACGCCTACGTCGCGCCGCTGGTGGCCACCGGCACCGCGGTGGAGCTGTCCAAGGACAGCAAGGCCATGCCGGTCACCCAGGTCAGCGCCGACGTGGGCAGCTACCTGCACTGGAGCGCGGATTCGCAATCGCTGCATTGGATGGTGGGCGACCGCTATTACTCGCGCGATCTGCGCCAGAGCTTCGCCTTCCTGCCGGGCGCGCCGAAAGAGTTGCCCAAGCCCAGCAACGACGGCGGCATCGCCGTGGGCCTGAGCGTGCCGGTCAACGCGCCGGCCGATACGGTGGCCTTCACCCACGCGCGCATCGTGACCATGCGCGATGCCGAGCGCGGGCAGGAGGTGATCGAAGACGGTACGGTGGTGGTGCGCGGCGACACCATCGTGGCCGTGGGCCCGTCGGCCTCGGTGGCCGTGCCGGCCGGCGCGCGCAGCATCGACGCCAGCGGCAAGACCATCGTGCCCGGCTACGTGGACGTGCATGCGCATGCCGCGCATTTCGGCCAGGGCGTGGTGCCGCAGCAGAACTGGGCCTACTACACCAACCTGGCCTTCGGCGTGACCACCATGCACGACCCCTCGGCCACCACCGAGTTCGTGTTCTCCGAGGCCGAGCTGGTCAAGGCCGGCAAGATGGTCGGCCCGCGCGTGTTCTCCACCGGCACCATCCTGTACGGCGCCGACGGCGACTTCAAAGCCGTGGTCAATTCTTTGGAAGACGCGCGCAGCCACCTGCGCCGGATGAAGGCCAACGGCGCGTTCTCGGTCAAGAGCTACAACCAGCCGCGCCGCGAGCAGCGCCAGCAGATCGATCAGGCGGCGCGCGAGCTGGGCATGCTGGTGGTGGAGGAAGGCGGTTCCACCTTCCACCACAACATGACCATGGTGCTGGACGGCGTGACCAGCATCGAGCACAACCTGCCGGTGGCGCCGCTGTACAAGGACGTGGTGGAGCTGTGGCGGCAGACCGACGTGCGCAACACGCCGACCCTGGTGGTGAGCTACGGCGGCCTGTCGGGCGAGTACTGGTGGTACGCGCGCGACAACGTGTGGGAAGACAAGAAGCTCAACCGCTACTTCCCGCGCGAGACCCTGGACGCGCGCTCGATCCGCCGCGAGACCGCGCCGGATTGGGATTACTGGCATATCGAGGTGGCCAAGTCGGCCAAGAAGCTGCGCGACGCCGGCATCAAGATCCAGGTGGGCGGCCACGGCCAGTTGCAGGGCCTGTCGCCGAATTGGGAAATCTGGATGCTGACCCAGGGCGGCTTCAGCAACTTCGAGGCGCTGCGCGCGGCGACCATCGACGGCGCCGACCTGCTCGGCCTGTCCAAGCAGCTGGGTTCGCTGGAGGTGGGCAAGCAGGCCGACCTGGTGGTGCTCAACGACAATCCGCTGCAGAACATCCGCGCCACCATCGACACGCGCTACGTGATGGTCGACGGCCGCCTGTTCGACGTGGACGCGGACATGGCCGAGATCGGCAACCAGGGCGAGAAGGCGCCGAACTTCTATTGGCAGCGCCACCGCGACGGCCAGACCTTCGGCGTGGAGTTCGGCCCCACCGCGATCTGCCACTGCCCCAAGGGCCATGGCGCGCATGCGCCGCATAGCCTGCTGGACGAGGCCGGGCACGAGGATTGAGGCAGGGCGGGCGCGGCGGAAGGGGTGCCGCCGCGCCTGTTGCCAGGACCGGCCCTCGTCCGGGGCTCGGGCCCGGCCGGCCGGCGACCGAACGGCGGTCGCCGTACGACGCGCCCCGTTCACAATCCAAGAAGGTTTGCCGTCCTAGGCTTAGGACAGTTCCCGCACGAGACGCCATGATGGCCACCCGCTACTACCTCAGCCTTCCCGACGCCCAACGCGCACGCGGCAGCGAGCCCGCGTTGTCGTTCACCGCGGTCAGCGCCGAAGGCTTCGCCGAGCAACTGCAGGACGCGTTGCGCAGCGACCGCCTGTTCGAACGCTGGCGCGCGATGCAGCCCGACCCGGACGAGGTCGATGCCTCGCTGGGCGCGACCGATCCCGGGGCCACCGTGGACGGGCAGCAGGACGATCTGCATATCGATCTGGTGCTGACTTCGTCGATCCCGGGGACGGTGCTGAAGCACCGGATGCGCCTGCTGGCGGGCGCGGGGTGGGAGCTGCGGGACGTTACGGCGGCTTGAGGGCAAGGCAAATCCCCCCTAGCCCCCCTTTTTCAAAGGGGGGAACCGCAGCAAAGGGGGCGCACCCTGGTTTTCCCCTTGCTTGTCTTCCCCCTTTGAAAAAGGGGCACTGAGGGGGATTTGCTTTCGCGATGCCGGCAGCGAATCGCAGGTTCAAATCCTGCCCCCGCTACCAGCTTCGCCTACCCTCGCAACGCCGCCGCATGATGCGCCACATGCTCGCCGATGAAACTGGCGATGAAGTAGTAGCTGTGATCGTACCCGGCCCGCATCCGTAGCCGCAGCGGATGCCCCGCCGCCTCGCATGCGGCGCGCAGCCGCTCAGGCTGCAGCTGGCTGGCGAGAAACTCGTCGCCTTCGCCTTGATCGACCAGCAGGGGCAGCCGCTCGCTCGCGCCGGCGACCAACTCGCTGGCGTCCCATTCGCGCCATGCCGCGCGATCCTCGCCCAGATACGCAGCGAACGCCTTCTCGCCCCACGGCACGCGCGAGGGCGCGACGATGGGCGCGAACGCCGACACGCTGCGGTAGCGCCCCGGGTTGCGCAGCGCCAGCACCAGCGCGCCGTGGCCGCCCATGGAATGGCCGCTGATGCCGCGCGCATCGGTCGCTGGGAACTGCGCTTCGATCAGGGCCGGCAGCTCCTGCGCCACGTAGTCGTGCATGCGGTAGTGCGCGGCCCAAGGCGCCTGGGTGGCGTTGAGGTAGAAGCCCGCACCCTGGCCCAGGTCGTAAGCCTGCGCATCGGCCACATCGGCGCCGCGCGGGCTGGTGTCCGGCGTGACCAGGATTAGCCCGTGCTCGGCGGCGTAACGCTGCGCGCCGGCCTTGGTGATGAAGTTCTGCTCGCTGCAGGTCAGGCCCGACAGCCAGTACAGCACCGGGCAGCGGCCCTGCTGCGCCTGCGGCGGCAGGTAGACGCCCAGGCGCATCGTGCAGTCCAGCACCGCCGATTCGTGCTGCCAGACGTCCTGGATGCCGCCGTGGCTGGCGTGGGATTCGATTCGTTGCATGATCAGGGTCGCAGCTTGGATCCGTTCGGATTGATCGCCAGTTCGTCCACGCGCTGCGGGTAGAACGGCTTTTTGTGTTCCATGTCGTAGTACAGCAGTCCGTGCAGGCCGACCACGTCGCGCTTGGGCACGCGGTGGCGCCACATGCGCTCGAAAACGGGTTTGAGCGCCTGGGGTGGATGCCGCTTCAGTACCTCATCGACAAAGGCGACATCCTGCCCGGGCGGGAACAGCAGATCGAAGTCTGCGTCCTCCACGGCGAATATGTCGTAGACGCAGTTGATGGCGTTGTCGACGACCTGAACGTTCTTCATCGCCACGTCAGTAATGGATCACGGTGCGGATGGACTTGCCTTCGTGCATCAGATCGAAGGCTTCGTTGATGCGCTCCAGCGGCAGGGTGTGGGTGATGAAGGGGTCCAGGTCGATCTCGCCCTTCATCGCCTGCTCGACCATGCCGGGCAGCTGGGTGCGGCCCTTGACGCCGCCGAAGGCCGAACCGCGCCAGACCCGGCCGGTGACCAGCTGGAACGGGCGGGTGCTGATTTCCTGGCCGGCGCCGGCCACGCCGATGATCACCGACTCGCCCCAGCCCTTGTGGCAGCACTCCAGCGCGGCGCGCATGACCTGCACGTTGCCGATGCATTCGAAGCTGAAGTCGACGCCGCCGTCGGTCATCTCCACCAGTACGTCCTGGATCGGGCGTTCGTGGTCCTTGGGGTTCACGCAGTCGGTGGCGCCCATCTGTTTGGCCAGTTCGAACTTGCCCGGGTTGGTGTCGATGCCGATGATGCGGCCGGCCTTGGCCTGCACCGCGCCCTGGATCACTGCCAGACCGATGCCGCCCAGGCCGAACACCGCGACGGTGTCGCCGGCCTTGACCTTGGCGGTGTTGTGCACCGCGCCGATGCCGGTGGTCACGCCGCAGCCGAGCAGGCAGACCTTCTCGAGTTCGGCTTCGGGATTCACCACCGCGAGCGAGATTTCGGGCACGACGGTGTACTCGCTGAAGGTGCTGCAGCCCATGTAGTGATGGATGGGCTGGCCCTGGTAGCTGAAGCGGCTGCTGCCGTCGGGCATCAGGCCCTTGCCCTGGGTGGCGCGCACGGCCTGGCACAGGTTGGTCTTGCCCGACAGGCAGAACTTGCACTGCCGGCATTCGGCCGTGTACAGCGGAATCACGTGGTCGCCGGGCTTGACGCTGGTGACGCCCTCGCCCACTTCGACCACCACGCCACCGCCCTCGTGGCCCAGCACCACCGGGAACAGGCCTTCCGGGTCGTCGCCGCTGAGGGTGAACGCGTCGGTGTGGCAGACGCCGGTGGCGTGGATGCGCACCAGCACCTCTCCCTTGCGCGGCGGCTCGACGTCGATCTCGACGACCTGCAACGGCTGGCCGGCGGCGAAGGCGACGGCGGCGCGGCTCTTGATGACGCGGTTCATGGCAAGACTCTCCTGCGATTGCGGCTGCGGCGCGCGAGGGCGACGCGGCGGTGGACGGTGCGGCGGAACTATTTGAGGTACGAACGCACCAGCGCGGCGACTTCGTCGATGCTGGCGCTGCGGTGTTGCGGCGAGGACACGGCCTGGCCGAATTCCTCGCGGATATGGCTTTCCAACACTTCCGACATCAGCCCGTTGATGGCGCCGCGGATGGCGGCGATCTGCTGCAGCACGGCCGCGCATTCGCTGCCCTGCTCCAGCGCGCGCTCCAGGGCCTCGGTCTGGCCCTTGATGCGGCGGACGCGAGTGAGGACGCGTTTTTTTTCTTCCGGGGAGTGCGGCATGGGGCTCCGAGCGGGGTCGGGCTGGATACTGGGGGATAGTATCAGAGTGTGCCGCGAGTGCGGGGCAAATCCCCCGCGCTCAGGTATGACCCGACCACGTGCAGCGCTATGCGCCCGCCCCCTTTTGCAAAGGGGGCGCCGATTGGCTGCGCTGCTCCGTAGTACGTTCCCCCCTTTGAAAAAAAAGGGGGGGGTTAGGGGGCTTTGCTCTTACCGCCCTACCCCGTGTTCTGCACGCCTGCCGCAATGCCATTGACCGTCGCCACCAACGCCTGCTGCAGCGCATCGTCCGGCCGCCCCGCCGCGCGCCAGCGCGCCAGCAGATCCACCTGCAACAAACTGATCGGATCGACGTAGGGATTGCGCAGGCGGATCGACTGGCGCAGGCGGTGGTCGCCGGCCAGCAGTTCGCTACTGCCCTTGATCGCCAGCACCGCCTCGCGCGTGCGCTGGAACTCGGCGGCGATGCCGGGGTGGAAGCGCGCGTGCAGGTCGCCCTCGGGCAGGCCGGCGGCGAGCAAGGAGTAGCGTTCGAAGATGGCCGGGTCGGACTTGGCCAACACCATCTCCAGGTCGTCGATCAGGGTGTTGAAGAACGGCCAGTCGCGCGCCATCTCGGCCAACGCCTCGCGGCCGTGGCGCTGCAGTGCGCGCTCCAGCGCGGTGCCCACGCCGTACCAGGCGGTGAGCCCGGCGCGGTTCTGCGACCAGGCGAACACCCAGGGGATCGCGCGCAGCGAGCCGATGTCGCCGCTGCCGGCGCGCTTGGCCGGACGCGAGCCGATGCGCAGCCGCTCGATCACATCGATGGGCGTGGCGGCGCGGAAGTAGACCGGGAACGACGCGTCCTCGTGCACCAGCGCGCGGTAGTGCGCGCGTGCATCGGCCGACAGCTCCGAGGCGATCTCGCGCCAGGCCGCCTCGCGCGGTTCCGGCGGGCGCGGCCGCAAGGTGGCGCGCAGCACCGCGCCGGCGGTCTGCTCCAGGTTGCGCAACGCGATCGCGCGGATACCGTACTTGCGGTGGATGACCTCGCCCTGCTCGGTCAAACGCAGGAAGCCGTCGACCGACCCGCGCGGCGCGGCGATCACCGCGCGCTCGGTCTTGCCGCCGCCGCGGCTGATCGAACCGCCGCGGCCGTGGAAGAAGGCGATGCGCACGCCGCTGTCGGCGGCCAGCGCGGTCAGCGCCACCTGCGTCTGCTGCAACGCCCAGCGCGAGGCCAGCATGCCGCCGTCCTTGGCACTGTCGGAGTAACCCAGCATCACCACCTGACGGCCGCCGCGCGCGTCCAGATGGGCGCGGTAGACGGGGTCGGCGAACAAGGCGCGCAAGGTGTCGGCGGCGGCGTCGAGGTCGTCCACGGTTTCGAACAGCGGCGCCACGTCCAGCGGCACGCGGCCGTGGGCGTCGGCGCAACCGGCCGCGCGCGCCAGCGCGAGCACTACCAGCGCATCGGCGGCGCTGCGGCTCATGCTGACGATGTAGGGGCCGAAGGCGCGTTCGCCGTAGCGCGGGCGCAGGCGCGCCACCGCGCGGAACACGTCCAGGCTGGGCTTGGCCGCGCCGTTGCCGTCGGTCTTCACCGGCGCGCTGCCATCGAGCAGCGCGTGCAGGCGGCGCGCGCGCTCGTCGGCGGAGCGGCGCTCCCAGTCGGCGTCGCCGAGCAGGGCGGCGAGTGCGGCGTCGTGCGTGGCCGAGTCCTGGCGCAGGTCCAGGCTCGCCAGTTGGAAGCCGAAGCATTCCGCGCGCCGACGCAGACGCCGCACCGCGAAGCCGCCGGCGTGACCGCCCTGGTTCGCGGCCAGGCTGCGCTCGATCGCGTCGATGTCGGCGATGAATTCAACCACGTCTCCGTAGCCGTGCACGCTCTCGTCGGCGGTGGCCTGCAGGCGCGCCGACATCAGGCTGAGCAGGTTGCGGTAAGGCATGTCGGCGTGGCGCGGCTTGAGCGCGGCGGCGGCCTTGGGCAGCTGGTAGCGGTAGTCCTCTACCCGCGCCAGCACCGCTTCGTCCACGTTCACGCGCGTGATCGACTGGCTCAGCAGTTCGCCCAGCGCGTCCAGGTCGCGGCGATAGGCGCGCAGCACCAGCGCGCGTTGCCCCGCCAGCGTGGCGGCGATGGTGTCGGCGCCCACGTTGGGGTTGCCGTCCATGTCGCCGCCGACCCAGGTGCCGAAGCCCAGCACTTCGGGCAGCGCGGGCGCGTCGCCATAGGCTTCGCGCAGCGCTTCCTCGAACATTTCGTAGAATACCGGTAGCACGCGGTAGAGCACGTCGGACAGGTAGAAGCCCACGTGCTCGAATTCGTCGGCCACGCTGGGCTTGGCCGCGGGCGCCTCGGCGGTCTGCCAGCTCGCGGTCAGGGCCAGGCGGATGCGTTCGCGGTCGGCGCGGCGCTCGGGCGGGGTGCGGCCGCGGTCGATGTCGGCGACCAGGCAGCCGACGATCTGGCGCTCCTTCTCCAGCAAGGCGCGGCGCACGGCCTCGGTGGGGTGGGCGGTGAACACCGGTTCGATGCGCAGGCGCGGCAGCAGTTGGGCCAGTTCGTCGGCACCCACGCCTTCGTGGGCGAGCGTGAGCAGCACGTCGCGCAGGCCGCCGGGCTGGGCGCCGGCGCCGCTGCGCTCGTAATCGCGGCGGCGGCGGATGCGGTGCACGCGCTCGGCCAGATTGACCGCCTGGAAGTAGGTCGCGAACGCGCGCACGAGGTCGGCGGCCTGATCCAGGTCGATGTCGGCCAGGGCGTCGGCGAGCGCGGCGATGGGACGGTCGGATTCGCGCCGGCGGATCGCGGCGCGGCGCAGGCGCTCGACCGCGTCCAGGAACGCCGGACCGCGCTGCTCGGCCAGGATCTCACCGACCAGCGCGCCCAGGGTTTTCACGTCTTCGCGCAGCAGGGCGTCGGTGGGCGCGAAGTCGATCGCACGCAAGGGTTCGTCGCTGGAGTCGTTCATGACGTTCATCCGGCTAGCTATAGCAGCAACTTGTGCGTTGCAGCAAATCCGGAGCACGGATTTGGTTGCATTCGTAACAAAATCCGCCACACATTCGATGCGCCGAGACGAGCTAGCCAGCGCAACGCCGGCAGCCGACACTAGCGATCTGCGCGAATCGCGCCAAGGGGAAAACCGTATGCCGTTTTTGGGTTTGGGCGCCCACGTCCTGGTGGCGCTGTTCTTCGCCGTCCACGCCGTGCGCAGCGGGCAGGAGCGCTACTGGCTCGGGATCCTCTTCATGTTCCCTCTGCTGGGCAGCGTGATCTACGCGCTGACCATCTGGCTGCCGGAGATGCGCTACACCCGCCAGGGCCGCGCCCTGGTCGGCGGGGTCAAGCGCGCGCTGGATCCCAGCCGCGAACTGCGCGAGGCGCAGGAGGCCTTCGCCGACGCCGCCACCACCGACCGCCGCCTGCGCCTGGCCGATGCGCTGCTGATCAGCGGCCGAGCGTCGGAGGCGGCCACTCACTACGAATCCGCGCTCAAGGGCATCCATGCCGACGACGCCGACATCCAGGTCAAGCTGGCGCAGGCGCTGCTGGAATGCGGCCATGCGCCGCGCGCGCGCGAACTGCTCGACGATCTGATCAAGCGCAAGCCCGACTACCGTTCGCCCGAGGGTCATCTGACCTATGCGCGCGCGGTCGCAGCCGAAGGCGACCGCGCCAAGGCGCGCGAGGAGTTCGACGCGCTGGTGGGCTACAGCAGCGGCTTCGAGGCCCACGCCTACTATGCGCAGGCGCTGGCGGATTGGGACGAACGCGAACGCGCGAGCGAGTTGTGCGCGAGCGCGCTGGCCAAGGCCAAGCGCCTGCCGGCGTATGCGCGGCGGATGAACAAGCCGGCGCTGGATCGGATCGGGCAGCTGGCCAAGCGGTTGGCGGCGGGCGAGGCTGGGCGGTGATGTTTGGTCGGGAGCGAGGTTCACGCACGCCCGCACCGCCTCGATACGTCATCCCCGCCAAGGCGGGGATCCAGGGACTTTAGAGTCATGCCTGGATGAAGCCCTGGGTTCCCGCGTTCGCGGGAACGACGGTGGGCGGGTTCGCAGCGAACTCCGAGCCGTCATCCCCGCGAAGGCGGGGATCCAGGGACTTCAGAGTCATGCCTGGATGAAGCGCTGGATCCCCGCGTACGCGGGGATGACGAGCAAAAGAAGTGACGCGGCCGCCAGCGAGCGAGGCCGCTCAGTAAGCAAACTCTTTGAACACCGGATCCACGCTGCCCCCCCAGGCGCCGTGGAACAGCTCCAGCTTGCGCTCGGCCGGCGTCTGGCCGCGGTCGGCGAACTCCAGCAGCGGTTCCAGGTAGATCGACTCGTCGGCGCCGTTGTGGTTGAGCTGGCCGCGCCGCTTCAGGCCGTGCGCGGAAATCTCCAGCGCGCGCTTGGCCAGGTCGAGCACGGTGCCGTCGCGGAACGGCAGCTTGAGCGCGTGCTTGGGCACGCCGTCGCGCAGCGCGTGGCGCTCTTCGGGGGTGAAATCCAGGACCAGGTCCCAGGCCGCGTCCAGCGCGCTGCTGTCGTACAGCAGGCCGACCCAGAACGCCGACAGGGCGCAGATGCGGTTCCAGGGGCCGGAGTCGGCGCCGCGCATTTCCAGGTACTTTTTCAGCCGCACTTCCGGAAACGCAGTGGTGGTGTGGTCGGCCCAGTCCTTCAGCGTGGGGCGCTGGTCCGGGTACGCCGGCAGCTTGGCGTCCAGGAAGTCGCGGAACGACTGCCCGGCGGCGTCGATGTACTGGCCGTCGCGGTAGACGAAGTACATGGGCACGTCGAGCAGATAGTCGACATAACGCTCGTAGCCGAAACCGTCCTCGAACACGAAGTCGAGCAGGCCGGTGCGGTCGCGGTCGGTGTCGGTCCAGATGTGCGACCGGTAGGACAGGTAGCCGTTGGGCTTGCCCTCGGTGAAGGGCGAGTCGGCGAACAGCGCGGTGGCGATGGGCTGCAGCGCCAGCGACACGCGGAACTTCTTCACCATGTCCACTTCGTTGCGCACGTCCAGATTGACCTGCACGGTGCTGGTGCGGGTCATCATGTCCAGGCCCAGGCTGCCGACCTTGGGCATGTACTCGCGCATGATCTTGTAGCGGCCCTTGGGCATCCACGGCATTTCGTCGCGGCGCCACTTGGGCTGGAAGCCCATGCCCAAAAAGCCCAGGCCCATGGGTTCGGCCACGGTGCGCACTTCGCGCAGGTGGGTGGCCGCTTCCACGCAGGTCTCGTGCAGCGTCGCCAGCGGCGCGCCCGACAGTTCCAGCTGCCCCGCCGGTTCCAGCGATACCGAGGCCTGGTCGCGGCTGAGCGCGATCACCCGGCCGTGTTCTTCCACCGGCGTCCAGCCGAACTGGGTCAGGCCTTTGAGCAGGGCTTCGATGCCGCGCTCGCCGTCGAAGGCGGGCGGGCGCAGGTCGTCGGTGCGGAAGCCGAACTTCTCGTGCTCGGTGCCGATCTTCCAGTCGCTGTCGGGACGCGCGCCGGAGACGAGGTACTCGATCAGCGCGGCGCGACCGCCGCTGGCCATCGGCGGAATGGGGACATCCTTGACCTGGCTGGGACCGGACACGCGCACCTCTCATAGAGCCGCGGCGGGGCGGGATGCCCAGCTCGCACGCCGGCCGCGTCCTGGAACGCCCCCGGTTGCCGGCGATATGCGGGCGCTCGCCTACAATCACCAGACCCCGGCAGTGTAGCCCTCGCCTTGGCCCGAACAACGTCCGTCCTGCAACGCTATGGTTCGGCCCTGCTACTGGCGCTGCTGCCGTGGGCCGTGCCTGCGCGCACGCTGGAGCGCGGCAACGGCCCCGAGCCCAGCACCCTGGACGCGCACCGCTGCCAGGAGGTGGCCTGCGGCAACGTGCTGCGCGACCTGTACGAAGGCCTGGTCACCGAAGACGCGCACGGCCGCCTGATTCCGGGCATGGCCCAGCGCTGGACGCTGTCGCCCGACGGCCGCACCTGGACCTTCCACCTGCGCGACGGCCTGCGCTGGAGCAACGGCGAAGCCCTGGATGCGCCGCAGATCGTGGCCAGTTTCCGCCGCGCGTTCGCGCCGGCCACCGCGGCGCCGTTCGGCGAACTGTTCGATGCGCTGCTCAACGCGCAAGCGGTGCAGGCCGGCAAACTGCCGCTCACCGCGCTGGGCGTGTCCGCGCCGGATGCGCGCACC
The DNA here is from genome assembly GCF_003382365.1 of Lysobacter silvisoli. Taxonomy (NCBI): domain Bacteria; kingdom Pseudomonadati; phylum Pseudomonadota; class Gammaproteobacteria; order Lysobacterales; family Lysobacteraceae; genus Lysobacter; species Lysobacter silvisoli. The sequence goes on from NZ_QTSU01000005.1 coordinate 136,772, forward strand.
GTGGTGTTCCGCCTGCAGCGCAGCGCCTCGCTGCCGGCGCTGCTGACCCTGCCGATCGCGTTCCCGGTGTACCTGCCGGCGGTGCAGCGCTACGGCGCCCAGCACACCCGGCCGGGGCGGCTGGTGTCCAACGGGGCGTACCGATTGGCCGCGTGGACGCCGCAGGCGAATCTGCTGGTGGAGAAGAACCCGCGCTTCCATGACGCCAGCGGAGTCGCGATCGCGCAGGTGCGCTTCCACGTCACCGAAGATGCCGCGGCCGAACTGCAGCGTTACGCCGCCGGCGATCTGGACCTGACCGAAGTGGTGCCGCCGCAGCCGCTGACCGCGCTGCGCGCGCGCTTCGGCACGCAACTGCGCCTGTCGCCCTACCTGGGCGCGTTCTGGCTGGGCATGAACCTGGAACGCGAGCCGCTGCGCGATACGCCGCAGCTGCGCCGCGCGCTGGCGCTGGCGATCGACCGCGACCTGCTCGCGCGCCACGTCACCGGCCTGGGCGAAACCCCGGCCTACGGCATCGTGCCGCCAGGCATCGAAGGCTATACGCCCGCGGCCACGCCGTGGTCCAAGGCCACGCAGGCGCAACGCGAGGCGCAGGCGCGCGCGCTGTACCGCGCCGCGGGTTATTCGAGCGAGCGCCCGCTGGTGATCGAGCTGCGCTACAACACCTCCACTCCGCATAGGCGTCTGGCGCTGGCGGTGGCGGCGATGTGGCGGCAGACCCTGGGCGTGCAGGTGCGCCTGCGCAACGAGGAATGGAAGGTGTTCGTGCAGAACCGCCGCCAGCGCGCGATCACCCAGGTGTTCCGCGGCGGCTGGATCGGCGACGTGCCCGACGCGCGCAACTTCCTGGCCGCGTTCGGCAGCGACGGTCCGTTGAACTGGACCGGCTACGACGACGCAGGCTTCCGCCAGCGCCTGGCGCGCGCCGATGCGGCGGCCACCGAGGCCGCGCGCAACGCCTGGCTGCATGCGGCGGAGACGCGGCTGTTGAATGCCGATGCGGTGATCCCGCTCTACTACTACACCTCCAAGCACCTGGTCAGCGACGAGCTGCGCGGCTACGAAGCCAACGCGCTGGACCGCCACGCCAGCCGCTGGCTGTCGTTCGGCGAGGGCGCGCGATGAAGCGCTGGGCCGGGCGCCTGGCCGAAGCGCTGATCACGCTGTGGCTGCTGGCCACGCTGTGCTTCGTGCTGCTGCGCGCCGCGCCGGGCGGCCCGTTCGACACCGAGAAGGCCGCGCCGCCGGAAGTGCAGGCCGCGCTGGCCGCGCAGTACCGCCTGGACCGACCGCTGCCCGCGCAGTACGCGGCCTGGCTGGGCGACGTGGCGCGCGGCGACCTGGGGCCCTCGTTCCAGTACCCCGACTACCGTGTGACCCAGCTGATCGCCGGCGCGCTGCCGGTGTCGGCGCTCAACGGTGGCCTGGCCCTGCTGCTGGCGCTGGCGCTGGGCATCCCGCTGGGCGTGTGGGCGGCGCTGCGCGCCGAACGCTGGAGCGACCGCGTGCTGATGTTCGGCGCCGGCCTGGGCCTGGCGGTTCCCAAGTTCGTGGCCGCGCCGCTGCTGGTGCTGCTGTTCGCGGTCACCCTGCACTGGCTGCCCGCGGGCGGCTGGGGCGATTGGCGTCACGTCGCGCTGCCGGTGATCGCACTGGCCCTGCCCAACATCGCCTACTGCGCGCGGCTGACCCGCGCTTCGATGCTGGAAACGCTGTCGGCCGATTACCTGAAGGCCGCACGCGCGCGCGGCCTGTCGGAAACCCGATTGCTGCTGGCCCACGCGCTGCGCCCGGCGCTGCTGCCGGTCGCGGCCTGGCTGTCGCCGGCGCTGATCAACGTGGTCACCGGCTCGGCCGTGGTCGAGCAGGTGTTCGGCATCCCCGGCATGGGCCGCTACTTCGTGCAGGGCGCGCTCAACCGCGACTACACCCTGGTGCTGGGCGTGGTGCTGGTGGTGGGCGCGCTGATCGTGGCGATCAACACCGCGGTGGACGCGCTGCGCGCCTGGCTGGACCCGCGCCTGCGCGAGGCCGGCTGACCTGCCGCGCTGCGGCGTGCCCGGCGCGCGCGCGGCCACTACACTCGGGCCATGCGCAACAAACGACTCAAGGCGACCTCGCTGGACATCGCCCACCGCGCCGGCGTCTCGCAGGCCACGGTCTCGCGCGTGCTCAGCGGCAGCCCGCTGGTCAACGCCGAAACGCGCAAGCGCGTGGAAGCGCTGGTGCGCGAGCTCAACTACAAGGTCGACCGCAACGCCTCCAGCCTGCGCACCCAGCGCTCGGGCACCCTGGCGCTGCTGCTGTTCGAAGACCCCACGCCCGACGAGTCGCACATCAACCCGTTCTTCCTGTCCATGCTGGGCTCGATCACCCGCGCCTGCGCGCGCGCCGGGCAGGATCTGCTGATCTCGTTTCAGCAGCTCTCCGACGATTGGCACGCCGACTACGAGGACAGCATGAAGGCCGACGGCCTGATCCTGCTCGGCTACGGCGACTACCTGGCCTACGAGGGCAAGCTGGAGAAGCTGGTCGCGCAGGGCACCCGCTTCGTGCGCTGGGGCGCGGTGCTGCCCGGCCAGCCCGGCGTGTCGATCGGCTGCGACAACTTCCACGGCGGCCGCCTGGCCGGCGAGCACCTGGTGGGTCTGGGCCACCGCCGCATCGCCTTCCTCGGCGGCGCCTCCAGCCATTGCCCGGAGTTCTTCGACCGCTTCCGCGGCTGCGATGCGGCGCTGCGCGAGGTCGGCGGCGCGATGGAGGCGATCCTGCAGGTCGACGCCGAGAGCTTCGAGGAAGACGGCTACGCCGCGGCGCGCGAGCTGCTGGCGCGCGGCGGCCGCTTCGAGGCGGTGTTCGCCGCCAGCGACCTGATCGCCATCGGCGCGCTGCGCGCCTTCGCCGAAGCCGGCCTGCGCGTGCCCGAAGACGTGGCCGTGGTCGGTTTCGACGACATCCCGATGGCGCGCTTCGCCAGCCCGCCGCTGACCACGGTGTTCCAGGACACCAAGCGCGCCGGCGAACTGCTGGTCGAGACCCTGTTGCGGCAGGTGCAGGGCGAGGCCACCGACAGCATCACCCTGCCCGCTTCGTTAGTGGTCAGGCGCTCCAGCGGCGCCTAGCGCACGACGGCGCGCCGCATCAGCCGGTCCAGCTGCCGCGCCAGATCGGCGCGCGTAACGGGTGCGTCCAGCACGAAGACCTTGGCGCCGTGCGCGGGCACGGTGGTGGTGAGTCGACCGCGCTCGGGCACCTCGACGACCTCACCGTCCAGCGCCTCGCGCCACTGGCCGGGCTGCAGGTAGCGGCGCACCGCGAATTCGGCAGGTGCATCGCCCTTGTTCAACAGCACCAGGGCGATCTGCTGCTGGCCATCGTGCTGGTAGACGCGGTAGAACGTGGCGCGGTTGCCGCGCAATTCCAGGTCCAGCTGCAGGCCGCGCTGCAACGCCGGCGTGGCCGCGCGCGCGCGGGCGATGCGCCGCAGCTGGCGGTAAATGGGGCTGTCGGCGGCGGCGTCGATGCGCGTCTGGCCGTAGTAGTTGCGGTTGCCCGCGTGCTCGGCGCGGCCGCGCATGAAGCCGGTTTCCGAACCGTAGTAGATCACCGGGATGCCGCGCGCGGTGAACAGCCAGTGGTGCGCGTCGATGAAGCCTTCGTCGCTGGCGTCCAGGCGCGGCATGTCGTGGTTGTCGTAAAAAGTCATCAGCTCGTACGGGTTCGCGTACGGACCGCGCCGCAGGTACAGGCGGTCGCGCAGGCGCTGGTAGCCGGCGCCGCTGCGGCCGAACACCTCGGCCATGCGCTGCTTGAGCGGAAAGTCGAGCACGCTGACGCCACCGTTCTCGGCCCAGGTGAACGGCGCGATCTTGCCGGCGTCGTAATCGAAGGCTTCGCCGAACATGAACATGCCCGGGCGCTGGGCGCGAATACGATCGCTGAAGGCTTTCCAGAACGGCAGCTGCATGTGCCGGATGGTGTCGATGCGCAGCGCGTCCACGCCCTGCGCGATCCATTGCGAGTAGGCGCCGACCAGGTAGTCCATGACCTCGGGGTTGCCGTCGTCCAGGTTGGACAGCTGGACCAGATCGGGTTCGGCGTGGAAGTAGCGGTGCAGCCGATTGCGCGCCGGATCGAGTTGCGCGGGCGCCAGGTTCTGATGGTCGGCCACCAGCACGCCATCGCGATAGAGCTCGCCGAACCCGGACTGGTCGCGCGGCATGGTGAACGAGGGCGAGCCGTGGTTGGCGACGATGTCGAGCACGGTCTTCAAACCGTGCCGGCGCAGGCCCGCGGTCAGCGCGGCGAAATCCAGGCCGGGGCTGGGCAGGTGCTCGTCCAGCCGGTAGAAGTCCACGCCCCAATAACCGTGATAACCGGTCTTGCCGCGGTCCTGGAAGGCGCCGCCCCAGGTCACCGCTTCGCCGCCGGTGAAGGCCTGATCCGGGTTGTCGACGATGGGGGTGAGCCAGACCGCGCCGAAGCCCAGGTCGCGGATGTAGCCGGCGTTGGCTAGCAGGCCTTTGAAGTCGCCGCCCAGGTAGCCGACGTTGTCGCTTTCGCCCACCGGCGCGCCCGGCACGGGACGGTCGAAACTGCGCGTGGCCGGATCGGGGCCGCCCTGATCGCGCTGGTCGTTGCCCGGATCGCCGTTGACGTAGCGGTCGGTGAGCACGAAGTAGACCGCGTCGCTGGCGAACGGCTCCAGCGTGCCGTAGTAGTCGCGCGTCTGCGCCGCTGCGACCGCGCTCAGCGCCAGCAGCGCAGTCCCGATGGTCCACGCCTGCAGCCGCGCGGCTTTCATCGTGCCGCCTCCGCGCCCGGCTCGCGCACCCATAGCACGCACAGCCCGGCGATCATCAGGCTGACGCCGCCGATGGCCAGCGCGGCCATCGGTCGGCCGTCGAAGGCCAGCTTGAGCAGAAAGCCCAGCAGACTGGCCGCGACCAGCTGCGGGATCACGATGAAGAAATTGAAGATGCCCATGAACACGCCCATCTTCTCCGCTGGCACGCTGTCGGCCAGCAGCGCATAGGGCAGCGACAGGATCGAGGCCCAGGCGAAGCCCACGCCGAGCATGGACAGCAGCAGCCACTGCGGGTCGCGGATCAGCAGGAACGATAGCAGGCCCAAGCCGCCCAGGGCGAGATTGATCAGATGGCTCCAGCGCAGGCCCAGGCGCCGCGCCATCCACGGGATCGCGATGGCCGCCAGCGCAGCGAAACCGTTATAGGCGGCGAACAGCACGCCCACCCAGTTCGCGCCTTCGTTGTACGCGGCCGAGGCCGGATCGCTGCTGCCGTAGTGGACCTGGGTGACGGCCGCGGTGGTGTAGATCCACATCGCGAACAGGGCGAACCAGGAAAAAAACTGGACCACGGCCAGGCGCCGCATCTGCGCGGGCATGCCGTGCAGGTCGCCGACGATGCGGGCGAAGGCGCTGTCGCGGTGCAGCTGCGTCACCGTCAGCAACGCCAGCCCATAACCGCCGATCAGCGCGGCCAGCAGATACAGTTGCGGGTCCAGGGCGCGCAGGTACACCAGCAGCGCCGCGGCGATGCCCACGATCAGCCAGATCAGGCCGCTGCGGCGCACGCGTGCGCCGTCCAGCTCGCGCACCGGCGGCCGCGGCGCGCTGTCGTGCGCACGCAGCACCTCCGGCGGGTACTCGCGCGTGCGCAGTACGGTCCAGCCCACCGACAGCAGCAGCACCGCGCCACCGAAATAGAACGCGTAGCGCACGGTGTCGGGCACCTGCCCGGCGGCGGCGGTGTTGGCCACGCCGTAGTGGGCCAGCAGGTAAGGCAGCAGGCTGGCGATCACCGAGCCCACGCCGATGAAGAAACTCTGCATGGCATAGCCGCCCGCGCGCTGCCGGGTCGGCAGCTGGTCGCCGACGAAGGCGCGGAACGGTTCCATCGAGATGTTGATCGACGCGTCCAGCATCCACAGCAGGCCGGCGGCGATCCACAGCGTGGGCGAGTTGGGCATGGCGAACAGCGCCAGCGTGGCCAGCACCGCGCCGATCAGGAAATAGGGGCGGCGCCGGCCCAGCGGGGTCCAGGTGCGGTCGGACAGATAGCCGACGATGGGCTGCACGATCAGCCCGGTCAGCGGCGCGGCGATCCACAGCATGGGGATCGCCTCCATGCTCGCGCCCAGGGTCTGGAAGATGCGGCTGACGTTGGCGTTCTGCAGGGCGAAACCGAACTGGATGCCCAGGAAGCCGAAACACATGTTCCAGATCTGCCAGAACGACAGCGGCGGTTTGGACGTCATCGGATCGGGCCCGTCGTGGCAGGGTGGCCGCTACGGTAACCGCCGCCCGCGCCTGGCGGAACGGCGGCACCGCGGCCGGCGGCGGTCAGAACTTGGCGGAGAAGCGCACGCCGTACATCCGCGGCGTATTGAGATAGCGGATGTTGACCGAGTTGTTGATGAAGCCCTTGCCCGAATAGACCTCGTCGGTGAGGTTGGAGACGAAGCCGTCCACGCGGAAACGCTCGTCCTCACCGAAGTTCAAGCCTGCCGACAGGTTGAGCACGGTGTAGCCGTCGACCTTGTCGTTCATGGCCAGGCCGTTGGCGGCCGGCCCGGCACCGGCCGGATTGGAGCCGTTATTGAAGGCCATCTGCGACAGCGGGATCTCGATCACGTTGCCGTTGGCATCCAGGCCGAAACCGCGGCTGTTGTAGGCGGTGAGGTAGTAGTCCGAACGGTAGGCCAGGCTCAGGGTCCAGTCGAACGAAGTCACCGGGCCCCAGTCCACACCCAGGTTCTGCGACAGATTCAGATTGACGTTGTATTTGGAGGTGTTGGGCAGGCGGTTGCCGTCCAGCGGCACCACCAGGCTGGAGCGCGTGTCCAGCACATCCGAATCCTTGAACTCGGTGTCCAGGTAGGTGAAGTTGTAGCCCAGGCTGAAGCCGTGGTTGAAGCCGAAGCGCCCTTCCAGCTCCAGGCCCAGCACGCTGGCGTTGGCGGCGTTGTCGTTGAGCACCTGGCGGGTGACCGCGTTCGGGTTGTCCGGCGTGGGCGCCGGCACGTCGATCATGTTCTGCAGCACCTTGTCCTGGTAGTCGTAATAGAACAGGGCCGCGTTCAAGCGCACCGGCATCTCGCCCCAGGTCAGATCGCTCTTGTAGCCGATCTCGTAGGAGGTCAGCTGCTCGGGCTTGAACTGCACCGACAGCACGCGGCCGTCGGCCAGGGTCATGGGCCGGTTGAGGCCGCCGGAGCGGGTGCCGGTGGAAACCGTGGCGTACAGCATCTGGCTGTCGCTGAGGTCGTACTCGGCGCCCACGCGCCAGTCCACGTAGTCGTCCTCGTAGGTGCTGACGTTGGTCGCGCCGGGGCCGTAGTCCGAGCGCATGATGACCTGGATCTGGTCGCGGTAACGGTTGAGGAACTCGTCCCAGTTGTCCTGGTAGCCCAGGCTCTGGAAGCCGTTGAGGAAGTAGTCGATGCCCTGGTTGCAGCCGGCGGTCGCGGCCGGGGTCCAGTCGTTGTTGGTGCACACCGTGGGCACCGGCATGCGCGCGCCCGGATCGCGCAGGCGGAAGCCCGGCGACAGGATCGTCAGGCCGGTGGCCCAGGGGTTGGTGGAGGTGTTGGGCGCGGTGCCGAAGAACTGCTGGAACAGCGCGTCGGGCACCACGAACTGGTACTTGACGTGGCGCTCGCGCGCGACCTTCTTGTCGTCGGTGTAGCGTATGCCGGCGAGCAGGCGCAGGTCGTCGTTGACCGAGAAAGTGAAGTCGCCGTAGACCGCGTTGGAGCGCACCTTGGAGCCGTCGCCGCGGTTCTCGCCGCCCAGTCCGTCCTGCCAGCCGCAGGTGGTGCCGGGCGCGAACCATTCGCAGTCGCCCCAGTAGCCGTTGCCCACGTCCCAGGACACGTAGTCGTACTTCTCTTCGTAGTTGAACACGCCCGCCGACCAGATCAGGCGGCCGGTGTCGCCGTAGAAGCGCAGCTCGTTGATCGTGGTGCTGGACTTGTCGGCCTGCATGAAGGTGTCGTACCACTGCAGGCGTTCGGGGTTGTGGTAGGCCTCGACCTCGCTGCCGGGGTACACCGGGCCCAGCTGCCATTCGCGCGAGGCGTTGCGGTTGTAGAAGTCGTACTTGCGGTAGGCGCTGTTGAACTCCACCGCGAAGGCGTCGCTGAAGCGGTAGGTGAAGGTGCCGGAGAGGCCTTCGATGTCGTTGGTGGTCTCGCCCTGGGTGCGGAAGTACTGGCGGAACGGGTCGTCCAGGTCGTCCACGTCGATGCCGCGCGCCTGCGCGCGCTCGGTGAACATGCCCGGATCGCCGGTGCCTTCTTCCTTGACCTTGTCGGCCATGATGAAGGCGCTGAACCGATCGTTGGGCTGCCACAGCAGGCTCAGCCGCGCGGCCGAGTTGTCGATCGCGCCCGGGCCTTCCAGGTCGAAGGGGTAGCCGTTGCTGATGTAGGAGTCGCGCGACTCGTCGAACAGCGCCACGCGCGCGGCGAAGGTCTCGCCCAGCGGCAGGTTGAGCACGCCTTCGTAGGTGCGGAAGTCGTAGTTGCCCGCGCCGATCTTGAGGTTGCCGTCGAAGGTGCCCAGTTCGGGGCGCTTGGAGATCACATTGATCGAGCCGGCCGCGGCGTTGCGGCCGCGCACCGTGCCCTGCGGGCCCTTGTGCACCTCCACCCGCTCCACGTCGAAGAACATCGGGCCGATGGAGCGCGGGCGCGGCAGGTAGATGCCGTTGTAATAGGTGGCCACGGCCGGGTCGGAGGAGAAGTCCGAGTCCGAGGCGCCGATGCCGCGCAGGTACATCTCGTACTTGCCTTCCTGCTTGGTGATCTGCAGCGCCGGCACCACGTTCTGCAGGTTGCGGATGTCGGCGTTGATCGCCAGCTTGTCCAGTTCGTCGCCGGTGAAGGCCTGGATCGAGCCGGAGTATTTCTGGATCGACTGTTCGCGCCGGTTGCCGGTGACGGTGACCGCATCGAGCTCGTGCGCCTGCGCGGGCTCGGCTTGGGCGGGCGCGGGTTCGGCCGGCGCGGCTTGCGCCCAGACGGCATAAGGCGCGCACAGGCCCAGCGAGGCCAGCGCGACGGTCAGCAGGTTGGGCTTCAACGAAGCCGACTTCAATTTCGACATGCCCCCTCCCAGAAGCAGTGTGCGTGTGCGGCTGCGCGTGTCCGGCGCCGCTGCGTAGGTCCGGCGCGGGGCCGGAGCGTGCGGCCAATCTTAGGCAGGCCAACCGGCTTGCAGCGCACCTTGCATACGTATTCATAGGCTTGCATCGCCGCGATCGCGCCTTCGCGCGAATCGCTGCATCGCAGCATCGCGCTGAATACGTATGCAGGCGCGCGCAGCCGTCGCCGCGCCCGGTAAGCTCGCCACACTCCGCGGCCGCAGCGCGCGCCGCACGCAACCGTTCGAGGTGGTTTTGAACCAGCAGGCCCCAGCGCAAACCGCCGCCGTGGATGCGATCGACGCTGCCGAATGGTGGCGCGGCGCGGTGATCTATCAGATCTATCCGCGCAGCTTCCGCGACGCCAGCGGCGACGGCGTGGGCGACCTGCGCGGCATCATCGAACGCCTGGACTACGTGGCCGGCCTGGGCGTGGACGCGATCTGGATCTCGCCGTTCTTCAAATCGCCCATGGCCGACTTCGGCTACGACATCGCCGACTACCGCGACGTCGATCCGCTGTTCGGCACGCTGGCCGATTTCGACGCGCTGCTGGCCAAGGCCCACGGCCTGGGCTTGAAGGTGATGATCGACCAGGTGCTCAGCCACACCTCGGCCGAGCACGCCTGGTTCAAGGAGAGCCGCGCCAGCCGCGACAACGCCAAGGCCGACTGGTACGTGTGGGCCGATGCGCGCGAGGACGGCACGCCGCCCAACAACTGGCTGTCGCTGTTCGGCGGCGTGGCCTGGAAGTGGGAGCCGCGGCGCGGGCAGTACTACCTGCACAACTTCCTGGCCTCGCAGCCCGACCTGAATTTCCACCATCCGCAGGTGCGCGCGGCGGTGCTGGACAACGTGCGCTTCTGGCTGGACCGCGGCGTGGACGGCCTGCGCCTGGACGCGATCAACTTCTGCTTCCACGACGCGCGCCTGCGCGACAACCCGCCCAAGCCCAAGGAACGGCGCGTGGGCCGCGGCTTCAGCCCCGACAACCCTTACGCCTTCCAGTACCACCACTACAACAATACCCAGCCGGAGAATCTGGCCTTCCTGGCCGAACTGCGCGCGCTGCTGGACCGCTACCCGGGCGCGGTGGCGCTGGGCGAGATCTCGTCCGAGGACTCGCTGGCGACCATGGACGAATACACCCGCGCCGGCCGACTGCACATGGGCTACAGCTTTGAGCTGCTGACCCACGAGCACGGCGCGGATTTCCTGCGCGCCACCGTACAGACGCTGGAAGCGCAGATGCGCGAAGGCTGGCCGTGCTGGGCGATCTCCAACCACGACGTGGAACGTGTGGTCACGCGCTGGGGGCGCGGCGACGAGCCGCCGCATTACGCCACCCAGCTCAGCGCGCTGGCCTGTTCGCTGCGCGGCTCGGTGTGCGTGTACCAGGGCGAGGAGCTGGGCCTGCCGGAAGCGCAGCTGCCGTTCGAGGCGCTGCGCGATCCCTATGGCATCGCGTTCTGGCCCAGCTTCAAGGGCCGCGACGGCTGCCGCACGCCGCTGCCCTGGGACGGCAGCGCCGGCGCGGGCTTCAGCGAAGCCGCCCCCTGGTTGCCGATCCCCGAGGCGCACCGCGCGCTGTCGGTGGCCGCGCAGGAGGCCGACCCCACCTCGCCGCTGCACGGCTTCCGACGCTTCCTGGCTTGGCGGCGCCAGCAGCCGGCCTTGCTGCGCGGCGCGATCGCGTTCCGCGACATCGCCGCGCCGTTGCTGGCCTTCACCCGCTGCCTGGACGACGAGCAACTGCTGCTGGTGTTCAACCTGTCGCCGCAGCCGCAGACCGCCGACCTATCCGCCGACGAAGGCTGGCAGACGCTTTCAGGTCATGGCCTGGCCGCGGGCGAGTGGGACGGCGCACGGCTCGCGCTGCCCGCGCACGGCGCCTTCGTCGCCCGGCGCGGCTGAGCGCGCTTACAGCTGCAGCCAGCCGCCGACCACCGCGCGCGCTTCGTCCACGCCCTGCTTGGACTCGCCGGAGAAGGTCTGCACGCTGACGGTGTCGCCGTAGGCGGAGAACAGCTCCTTGCGCACCGCCAGCAGCGCCTGCGACTGCTGGCCGCGGCCGAGCTTGTCGGCCTTGGTCAGCAACGCGTGCGCGGGCAGGCCGCGGCTGACCGCGTAACCCAGCATCTGCCGGTCGTAGTCCTTGAGCGGATGGCGGATGTCCATCACCACCACCAGCCCGCGCAGGGCCTGGCGGGTCTGGAAATAGCCGTCGATGAAGGCCTGCCAGTGCGCCTGCAGGTCCTGCGGCACCTTGGCGTAGCCGTAGCCGGGCAGGTCGACCAGGTAGCGGTCGGTGCTGGGCGGAATGTCGAAGTACACCAGCTGCTGGGTGCGGCCCGGGGTCTTGGACACGCGCGCCAGGGCGTTCTGCTGGCACAGGGCGTTGAGGGCGCTGGACTTGCCGGCATTGGAGCGGCCGGCGAAGGCCACCTCGAAGCCGCCGTCGGGCGGCAGCTGGCGCGGGGTATGGGCCGCCAGCAGGTAGCGGGCGCGGGCTAGGGGATTGTGCATGGGCGCTAGGATCGCATGCCGGGCCCGCCGGCAGCGGCCCGCGCCGGGCCGAACGCCCGGCCCGCGTTGACCGGCCCAGGCCCCGCGACGATAATTCCGAGGTTCCGGCGCCCGCATGCGGACGCCTTCTTATGCGTTTCGGAGCCCAGCTACATGAGCCAAGCCCGCGTCCTAGGCACTGTCGGCCTCGCCGTCCTGGCGGTCGTCGCCGTCGCTTACGCCCAGCCGACGATCACGCCGATTCCCGACAAGGAGCCGGTCCAGGCCGCGCCGCTGGTCGAAAAGCCGGCCAGCTGGGGCGACGTCAAGGCCGGCGCCACCAAGGCCGGCACCTGCGCCGCCTGCCATGGCCTGGACGGCAATCCGACCGATCCGCAGTACCCGCGCCTCGCCGGCCAGAGCGAGCGCTACATCGCCCACCAGATCGCGCTGTTCAAGAGCGGCGAGCGCAACACCGGCATGGCCGCGGCCATGAAGCCCTACGCCGACGCGCTGACCGCGCAGGACGCGCGCGACCTGGGCGCCTACTTCGCCACCCAGAAGTCGGGCGCCGGCGTGGCCGACGACACCGTGATCGCGACTGGCCCGAACAAGGACAAGAAGTTCTTCGAAGTCGGCCAGCAGCTGTTCCTGTCCGGCGACAAGGCGCGCGGCATCCCGGCCTGCATGGCCTGCCACGGCCCCACCGGCGCCGGCAACCCGGGCCCGGCTTACCCGCACATCGCCGGCCAGCAGGCCGTGTACTCGCAGCGCCGCCTGGAGGAGTACCGCGCCGGCACCACCACCCAGCGCGACCCGCACCTGTTCAACGTGATGGCGGCGGTGGCCAAGAACCTCAGCGACGAGGAAATCGGCGCGCTGGCCAGCTACCTGCAGGGCCTGCACGACCGCGCCGACGACGCCGACGTGGCCAGCGCTCCGGCCGCGGCGCCCGCCGCCCCGGCGGCCGCTCCGGCTCCGGCCGCGCCTGCCGCGGCTCCCGCCGCCGCGCCGGCCAAGCCCGCGACCGACGCCTGAGTCCCAAGCCTCAGTCGCAAGCGAAACGCCGGCCCCGAGCCGGCGTTTTCGTTTCCGGCCCCGCCCTGGGGCCGCTTAAAGGGAACTTCGGTATCGCGCGCCCGGTCACATCTGCGGCTACGGGGGATAGCCGCGGGCCGGTATGCTTGGCGCCGCGCCGCCGTCGGCGCCTGCCCCCGTCCCTCCGACCCGCTCCGCCGCGAGACCTTGCGATGACCCCACGCTTCCGTGCGCTCCGACCGATTCCGACCCTGGCCGCGCTGGCGCTGGTCGCGCTGCTGCCGCTGGCCGCCATGGCCGCCAAGGCGCCGCCGCCGCCGCAAGCCGGCGTGGACTACGTCGAGATCGAGGGCGGCCAGCCCTACGCGCCGGTGCGCGGCAAGATCGAAGTGGTCGAGGCCTTCGGCTACACCTGCCCGCACTGCGCGCACGCCCAGCCAGCGGTGGACGCGTGGAAGGCCAAGCAGGGCAAGGACGTGAACTTCGTGCCCGTGGCCGCGCCGTTCGGCGGTTACTGGAACCCCTACGCCCAGGCCTACTACACCGCCCAGTCCATGGGGCTGGTCGCCAAGACCCACAACGCGGTGTTCAACGCCGTGCACGAAGAGCGCAGCCTGCCGATCAACAACGCCTCGCCCGAGGAGATCGCCGGTTTCTACGCGCGCTACGGCGCCGACGCGGCCAAGTTCGCCGCCACCATGCGCAGCCCGGCCATCCAGGCGCAGATGGACCGCGCCCGCGACTTCCTGATCCGCAGCGGCGTGGACGCCACGCCGATGTTCGTGGTCGCCGGCAAGTACCGCGTGACCGGCCACAGCCTGGAAGACATCCTGCGCACCACCGATGCCCTGGTCGCGCGCGAGCGCGCCCAGGCCAAGGGCCGGCGCTGAGGCGCCCGCACGCCTACACTCCGCGTTCAGCGCATCGGCGGCTATGCTGGCCGCCCGCGCCCATTCCGGCGCCGCGGCGGCCCCGCCGTCCGCGCGCCTCACCCGATCCGATCCGTTTGTGGAGACCCGATCCATGATTTCGCGCCTGGCCCCGTCCTACCGCCACACCTTCCTGTTCGCGGCCGTATTCGCGCTGGCCGCCTGCTCGCAGCAGCAGGACGCCGCCACGCCGGCCGCCGACAGCGCCACCCCGGCAGCCAGCAGCGACGTCGCCGCGCCCGCCGCCACCACCGAGGCCCCGGCCGAAGCCGCGCCGATCGCCCCGGCCGCCGTCGCCACCCCGCCCAGCGGCCCCGAGCCCGTCGCCGGCACCGACTACGTCGAGATCCCGGGCGGCACGCCGTACGCGCCGGGCACCGGCAAGATCGAAGTGGTCGAAGTGTTCGGCTACACCTGCCCGCACTGCGCCGAGTTCGAGCCGCTGATCACCTCCTGGCGCGGCAAGCAGACCGCCGACGTGAACTTCGTTCCGGTGGCCGCGCCGTTCGGCGGTTACTGGGTGCCCTACGCCAAGGCCTTCTACACCGCCGAGTCCATGGGCCTGGCCGCCAAGAGCCACGACGCCATGTTCCGCGCCGTGCACCTGGAGCGCAGCCTGCCGGTCAACGGCGTCAAGCCGGTCGACTTCGCCGAGTTCTACGCCAAGTTCGGCGGCAACAAGCAGCAGTTCGAAAGCACCTACGCCAGCTTCGCCATCGACGCCAAGCTCAAGCGCGCCGAGACCTTCATCAGCCGCAGCGGCGTGGAGTCCACCCCGAACATCGTGGTCGACGGCAAGTACCGCGTGATCGGCAAGAACTTCGAAGACATGCTGCGCATCACCGACCACCTGATCGCACGCGAGCGCGCCGCGCGCGGCGGCGCCGCTCCGGCGGCCGAGCCGGCTCCGGCTCCGGGCGCGGCCCCGGGCGCTCCGGCCGCGGCGCAGTAAGTTCGATACGGAAGGACCCGGCCCGGCATGAATCCGCGGCGACTGCGCCTGCTCAGCGCCAACATCCAGGCCGGGTCCAGCACGCGCCGTTACAGCGACTACGCCACGCGCAGCTGGTCGCACGTGCTGCCCGCGGGCAACAAACGCGGCAGCCTGGACGCGATCGCGCAACTGGCCGGCGAACACGACATCGTCGGCCTCAACGAAAGCGACCCGGGCAGCCTGCGCTCGGGCTTCACCAACCAGACCCACTACCTGGCCCAGGCCGGCGGCTTCGACTACTGGAGCCACCAGCCCAACCGCCGCGTGGCCAACGTCGCCTCCAGCGCCAACGGCCTGCTCAGCCGGCTGGAACCGCGCGAGGTCATCGACCACCCGCTGCCCGGCCGCGTGCGCGGTCGCGGCGTGCTCATGGCCCGCTTCGGCGACGGCGACGATGCCCTGACCGTGGCCGTGGCCCACTTGTCCCTGGGCGCGGGCTCGCGCGCCTCGCAGCTGGCCTTCATCGCCGAACTGCTGCACGACCACCCGCACGCGGTACTCATGGGCGACTTCAACTGCCCCATCGACCGGCCCGAGATGAGCACGCTGTTCCAGCGCACCCGCCTGCAGCCGCCTTCGTTCAACGTCCCCACCTTCCCCAGCTGGCGCCCGCAGCGCGCCATCGACCACATCCTGATCGGCGACGGCCTCAGCGGCTTCAATGCGCGCGCGGTGCCGGCGGCGCAGTCGGATCATCTGGCGCTGTCGCTGGAGCTGGATGTGCCGGATCACGCGCTGCGTTGAGGCTCGGCGGAAACCGCGGCCCCCTCAGCGCCGCACGTGATAACCCTCCTGGGCGACGAAGGCTTCGATCTCCGTCGCATCGACCAAGTTGAAATCGCCCGGCACCGAGTGCTTGAGGCAGGCGGCGGCCCAGCCGTAGCGCAGGCTCGCGGCGTCGTCGCAGCCGTCGAGCAGGCCGTGCAGGACGCCGGCGGCGAAGGCGTCGCCGGCGCCGATGCGGTCGACGATGGCGCTGAGTTCGCACACCGGGGTTTCGAGCACGCTGCCTTCGCGCCGGCGCAGCAGCGCCGATAGCGACTGGCGGTCGACGCTATGTTGCAGGCGCACGGTGCTGGCCAGCCGCTGCAGGCGCGGGAACGCGGCGAAGGCGGCATCGGCGGCGGCGGCGTAGCGCTCGGCCGCGCTCGCGCCTTCGGCCTGCACGCCCAGCACCACCGCGATGTCGCGATGGTCGGCGAAGATCAGCTCGGCTTCGGACATGAGTTCGCGCAGGATCGCCGCGGCGTCGCCGTCCCAGGCCTGCCACAGTTTGCTGCGGTAGTTGCCGTCGAAGCTCACGCGCACACCCGCCGCGCGCGCGGCGCGTGCGGCGGCGATGGCGGCCCCGGCCGCGGCCGCGCCCAGTGCCGGGGTTACGCCGGACAGGTGCAGCCAGGCCGCGCCTTCCAGTAGGGCCGGCCAGTCGTAGGCTTGCGCGCCGGCGCGGGCGAAGGCCGAGTCGGCGCGGTCGTAGAGCACGGTGCTGGGCCGGTGGCCGGCGCCGGCCTCCAGGAAATACAGCCCCATGCGGCCGGGCGCGGGCTGCACGCCGGCGGTGTCGACGCCGTGGCGGCGCAGTTCGGCGGTGGCCGCCGCGCCCAGGGCGTTGTCGGCGACCCGGCCGACCAGGACCGCGCGGTGGCCGTGGCGGGCCAGCGCCACGGCCACGTTGGCCTCGGCGCCGCCGACCTGGACCTGCAGGGCCGGCGACTGCAGCAGGCGCTCGTGCCCAGGCGCGGCCAGGCGCAGCAGCAGTTCGCCGTAACACACGATGCGTTGAGTCATTACACGCTCCCCCAGCCATGGCCGCCGGCGACTCCCGCCGCCCGTTGCGCACCGCAGCATGATGTTGGTCCGGGCTTTTGTTAGGGTTTTGGCCAGCGGTGTCATTTTGCCGTCCTGGACACCATAGCAAGCGCTACGAGCTAGTCAACAAGCGCTCTACAGCCGTCGGACCACTTTGGGAGGGGATCCTGATGCAATCGCAACGCGCGGCAAAAAAGACACCGGTTACCGTTCTCGCTGGCGCCATCGCCCTGGCGCTGCAGATCGCGCCGGTGGCGGGCCATGCGCAACAAGCCGCGCCGGCGCCCGCCGCGCCACAGGACGCCAGCGCTGACGCCGACGCGCAGGCCAAGGACCTGGAGACGGTCACCGTCACCGGTTTCCGCGGCAGCCTGGAACGCGCGCTGGACATCAAGCGCAGCGAAACCGGCGTGGTCGACGCGATCGTGGCCGAGGACATCGCCGACTTCCCCGACCTCAACCTGGCCGAATCCCTGCAGCGCATTCCGGGCGTGTCGATCGCGCGCGATGCCGGCGAGGGCCGGCAGATCTCGGTGCGCGGCCTGGGCCCGGACTTCACCCGCGTGCGCATCAACGGCATGGAGGCGCTGACCACCACCGGCGGCACCGACAGCTCCGGCGGCGCCAACCGCGGCCGCGGCTTCGACTTCAACGTGTTCGCCTCGGAGCTGTTCAACAGTCTGAAGGTGCGCAAGACCGCGTCGGCCGATGTCGAGGAGGGCTCGCTGGGCGCCACCGTCGATTTGCAGACCGCGCGCCCGTTCGACTACGACGGCTTCACCTTCGTCGCTGGCGGCCAGCTGGGCTACAACGATCTGTCCGGCGACACCGACCCGCGCGCGTCGGCGCTGATCAGCAATACCTGGGCCGACGGCCGCTTCGGGGCGCTGCTGTCGGTGGCCTACACCGACCGCCGCCTGGTCGAGGAAGGGCACAGCACCGTGCGCTGGGACAACGGGCCCAGCAGCGGCGGCTTCAGCGCCAGCTCGCCGTTCGCGGCCGCGCGCGGCGCCGGCGTGTTCCACCCGCGCATTCCGCGTTACGGCGTGATGGAGCACGACCAGCAACGCCTGGGCGTGACCGCGGCACTGCAGTGGAAAGTCAGCGACCGCACCGACGTGGGCCTGGACCTGCTGTACGCCAAGTTCGACGCCACCCGCAGCGAGAATTTCATCGAGGCGGTGTCCTTCAGCCGCACCGGTACCGGCAAGCCGCAGACCGTGGTGCTGGACGGCGAAGTGGACGCGAACGGCAACCTGGTCTACGGCCGCTTCAACAACGTGGACGTGCGCTCGGAAGCGCGCTACGACGAGCTGACCACCAAGTTCACCCAGTTCAGCCTGTACGGCGACCACGAACTCACCGAAGACTTCACTCTGCACGTCCAGGCCGGGCGGGCCAAGTCGGAATTCGAGAATCCGATCCAGACCACCATCACCCTGGATCGGCAGAACGTGCAGGGCTACAGCTACGACTACCGCGGCAACGACCGCCTGCCGGTGATCGACAACGGTTTCGACGTTACCGATCCCAGCCAGTGGACCTTCGTCAACGGCGTGTCGGAAATCCGCCTGCGCCCGCAGTTCGCCACCAACACCTACGACACCGCGCAGCTGGACTTCGCCTGGCGCCTGGCCGACGGCTTCAAGCTCAAGGGCGGCGCGCAGTTCAAGGAATACAGCTTCAAAAGCCGCGAGTTCCGCCGCGCCTCCGAACTGGCGGTGCCGGGGCTGCCGGCCGGCACCACCCTGGCCGACCTGACTACGCGCATCGGCCTGGAGAACACGCGCGTGGGCGGCGGCAACGACTCGGTCTGGCTGATTCCCGATATCGACGCGTTCAACCGCGTGTTCGGCCTGTACGGCAACACCGGCACCTTCGCCGTCAGCGACAAGGTCGCCGCGGTGCTGGGCAACAACCGCAGCGTGACCGAGCGCGACCACGGCTTCTACCTGCAGGCCGATTTCAGCACCGAGCTGGGCTCGATTCCGATCAACGGCAACATCGGCGTGCGCCAGGTCGACACCCAGCAGACCTCCACCGGCTATGCCATCGTCGCCGGCACGCCGGTGCAGACCACGGTGCAGCGCACCTACGACGACACCCTGCCCTCGCTGAACCTGGTGGCCGACCTGACACCGGATTTCCTGGTGCGCTTCGGCGCGGCCAAGGTGATGTCGCGCCCGGGCCTGGGCAACCTCACCCCGGGCGTCACCGTCAACGTCAGCGGCGGCGCGCGCACGGTCAACGGCGGCAACCCGCTGCTGGAGCCGTTCCGCGCCAAGACCTACGACCTGAGCCTGGAGTGGTACTTCGCCGACGAGGCGCTGCTGGGCCTGGGCCTGTTCTACAAGGACATCGACACCTTCGTGCAGACCTCGCGCGAGACGCGGCCGTACAACACCTCCGGCCTGCCCGACAGCCTGCTGGCCGGCACCGGCGCGCAGCCCACCGACGATTTCCAGTTCAACATTCCGGTCAACACGCCAGGCGGCTCGCTGCAGGGCTTCGAGCTGAGCTACCAGCAGCCCTTCACTTTCCTGCCCGAGGGTTTCTGGCAGGACTTCGGCGTGCAGCTCAACTACACCTACGTGGATTCCAAAATCCAGTACGTGACCTCCACCGGCGCGGCTTCGCTGAAGACCGATCTGGTCGGCCTTTCCAAGAACGCCTACAACGCCACGCTCTACTACGAAGGCGAGCGCTTCGGCGCGCGCGTGTCGGCCTCGTACCGCGACGACTACCTGACCACGGTGCCGGGCCGCAACAACAACGACGTCGAGGGCACCAAGGCCACCACCACGATCGACATGTCGGCGTCGTGGAAGCTCAACGACCGCATCGAGCTGACCCTGGAAGGCCTGAACCTGACCGACGAATACAACGACCAGTGGGTGGATTCGATCGGCGATCGCGCTTCGGTCTACCACCACACCGGGCGCCAGTACTTCCTGGGCATCCGCTACAAGCTCTGAGCGCGACATCGGGGATCCGGCCATGATCGTGGATGCCGCGGGCCGGCGCCGCTTCCTGCAAGCCGCATGCGCGACCGGCGCCGCGGCCATGACGGCGCGCGCCGGCGCCGTGTTCGCCGGCGCGAATGAGGCGGCGTTCGACGCATGGGTGACTCGGGACGCCCGGGCGACATCCTCGGCCCCGGTATTCGCCAGCGTTCAAGCCGCGCTCGACGCCGCTCCGGCCGATGGGCGGCGACCGTATCGCATCCGCATCGGCCGTGGCCGGTGGCGCGAGAAGCTGGTCATCGACAAGCCCAACATCCAGCTGATCGGCGAAGACCGCAGCGGCAGCGTGCTCAGCTACGACGCGGCCGCCGGCCAGTTGCGGCCGGATGGCGAACCCTGGGGCACCTGGGGCTGCGCCAGCCTGATCGTGCGCGCGGCGGATTTTCGCGCCGAACGACTGACGATCGAGAACGCATTCGACTACCTGGGTCACTTGGCTTCCCCGAAGCTGGAGACCACCGGGCCCAACGGCGCGCAAGCGGTGGCCTTGATGCTCGACGCCGGCGCCGAGCGCAGCTTGCTGCAGCAGGTCGATCTGCTCGGGCATCAGGACACGTTGTTCGCCGATGCCGGCCGCAGCCTGTTCCGGCGCTGCCGCATCGCCGGCAGCGTGGATTTCGTGTTCGGCGGCGGCAACGCCTGGTTCGAGGAGTGCGAGTTGCATTCGCGCTACCGTCCCGGCAAGCCGCGCCAGGGCTATGTGGCGGTGCCGTGCACGCCCAGCGCGCAGGCGTACGGCTTGAGCTTCCTGCGTTGCCGGCTGACGCGCGATGCGCAGGTCGCCGACGGCAGCGTGGCGTTGGGCCGGGCCTGGCGCCCAGGGCGCCGTTTCGCCGACGGCCAGTACGGCGACCCCGACGCACTGGGCGTGGCGGTCTTCCTGTCGTGCTGGATGGACGCGCACATCGATCGCAACGGCTGGGACGCGATGGGCTATACGGCGCGCGACGGCAGCCGCAGGCAATTGCAGCCGGACGCGGCACGGCTGTACGAGCACGACAGTCGCGGCCCCGGCGCGGCGCGCACTCCGCAGCGGCGCCAACTGGACCGTGCCGCAGCGGCGCGCCACCGCCGCGATCTGGCGCTGGCCGGTTGGGATCCCATGTCATGAAGCGAACCGTCGCAGGCCTGTGGCTGCTGTGGCTGCTGGCGCTGGCATCCAACGCGACCGCAGCGCCGCCGATCACGCTGCACCTGGCCGGCGACTCGACCATGGCCGCCAAACGCCCGGAGAAGCGGCCGGAAACCGGCTGGGGCGAGTACCTGGAGGCTCACTTCCGCAAAGGCGCGGTGCGCGTGGACAACCGAGCCATGAACGGCCGCAGCACCCGCAGCTTCATCGCCGAGGGCCGCTGGCAGGCGCTGCTGAATACGGTGCGCGCGGGCGACTACGTGCTGATCCAGTTCGGCCACAACGACCAGTCGCAGGACAAGCCCGACCGATACACGCCGCCGGAGGATTACCAACGCAACCTGGCGCGTTTCGTCGCCGACGTGCGCGCCCGCGGCGCCACGCCCATGCTGCTGACGCCGGTGGCGCGTCGGCGCTTCGATGCGCAGGGGCGGGTGCTCGACAACCATGGCGAGTACCCGGACCGCATGCGCGCGCTGGCCGCGCGCGAGCGGATCGCCCTAATCGATCTGGAACGCCGCACCCAGGCGATCCTGCAGGAGGCCGGCATGGACGAATCGCGGCGGCTGTTCCTGCAACTCGCGCCGGGGCAGCACCCCAACTATCCGCAAGGCATCGAGGACAACACCCACTACTCGCCGCTGGGTGCGCAACGCACGGCGCAGGAGTTCGCCGCCGCGCTGCGCGCCTCGGCACTGCCGCTGGCGGCGAAGCTACGCGAGCGGTGAGCGCGCACTACTTCAACGGCGCGCGCCGCGGCAGCGGCTTCAGCGGCTCCATCGTCGCCAAGTCCCAGTCCCCGGGCACGAAGATCTGACGCGTAGGCTCAGGGCGCGGGTATCCGCCGACCTCGTTCTCGCTGTCGATGATGCGGCCGCGGCCCTCGATGGTGTCGGCCAGGATGCGCCGGTCCACGTCGTCGCGGTCCCAGGGCCGCGCGCCCGCGTTGGCGATCACCGCGTCCTGCACTTGCGCCGAGGGCAGCAGGCTCACGCCGAACGGCAGCGGCGGCGGTTGCCGCATCCGTTCCGACTTCAGCGGCGCGGTGGTGTAGCGGCCCTGCTGCGGCAGCGGCCGGCCCAGCCGGTCCACGGCCAGGTTGTCTTCCAGGAACAGTTCGACATCGCCGGAACCGCCGATCATGAACAAGGCCAGCTCCTGGGTGGACGGCCCGGCGCGCATCACGTTGCCGCGCGCGACCATCTGCCCCGTGGAATAGGGGTGGCCCAGCCATTCCTCGGCGATCAGGTTGTAATGCAGCGCGCGCTGGCCGGGGTCGTAGATCAGGTTGTTGAGGACCTGGCCGCGCGCGCCGCCCTTGAACAGCGGATTGCGTTCGTAATTGTGCGCATACAGGTTGCCCACGATCAGTACGTCGTTGACGTGGTCGTGGATCAGCGAGCCCTTGGAATGCTCGCCCTTGGCGTGGGTGGCGTTGGCCAGGCCCTCGGCGATCAGGTTGTTGCTGAAGGTGATGCGGCGCGAGGCGTTGGCCATCCACTCGCGCTCGCTCTCGCCCAGGAAGCGCGTGCTCGATGCCGACAGGTTTTCGTCGGTGGCCCAGGTCAGCGAGCAATGGTCCACGATCACGTCGCGCGCGCCGCGCACGGTGGTGATGGCGTCGAAGTCCAGGCCGGCCATCTTGGCCGCACCGGCCTCGCCCGGTCGCACGCGGATATGGCGGATCACCACGTCGTGCGCGGCCACCACCAGGCCGCCGCGGATGAAGCTGATGCCCGGCTGCGGCGCGGTCTGGCCGGCGATGGTCAGGTAGGGCTCGGTGATGCGCAGTTCGCGGCGCTGCAGGTCGATCACGCCGCCGACCTCGAACACCACGATGCGCGGCCCCCGCGTGGCGATCGCTTCGGCGAACGAACCCGGCCCGTCGACCGCCAGCGTGGTCACGCGCAAGATGCGGCCGCCGCGGCCGCCGGGCGTGTGCGCGGCCCAACCCTGCGCGCCCGGGAACGCCAATGCCGGCGCTGCGGCGGGCGTCTGCGCGCCGGGTGTTTCGACGGCCGGCGCCTGCGCCGCCGCCAGACACAGTCCAGCACCCAGCACGAGCGCGCGCTGCGCCCGGTTGCAGATACGGCGAAACGCGCCGCCCCCACCCCTGATTCCGCTCATCGGCTCCTCCCTCCGGCGCCCGAGTCTAGTCCCGGATTGTCAATGACACCGGTTTCCTATACAACAGCCACGACCAGCCACGCGCCAGGGGACCCGATCCGGCATGGATACAGCGAGCAACCACGATGCGGCCGCCATCGCCCAGCGCCTGGTCGCGGCCCGTCGCGGCGCGCAGGCGCTGCCGGACTACCCCGGGCCGGAGCCGCGCACGCTCGATGAAGGCTATGCGGTGCAGGACCGGGCGATCACGCTGTGGCGGCGGCCCATCGCCGGCTGGAAGGTCGGCCGCATCCCGCCGGCCTGGGAGAGCCGGCTGGGCGAGGAGCGCCTGGTCGGACCCATCTTCGCCGACGCGGTGCAGCACGCTACCGGTGGACAAATCGGCCGCTTCGAGGTGATCGAGGGCGGCTTCGCCGCGGTCGAGGCCGAATTCGTGTTCCGCCTGCGCGCCGACGCGCCGATCGGACGCACGGCGTACAGCGCCGACGAGGCGGCCGCCCTGGTCGACGCGCTGCTGGTCGGCATCGAGCTGGCCGGCAGTCCGCTGCCGCAGATCAACGTGCTGGGGCCGTCGGTGGTGGTGTCGGACTTCGGCAACAACGCCGGCCTGATCGTGGGTCCGGAAATCGCGGACTGGCGCGCGCTGGACGAGGCGGCGCTGACCTGCCAGACCGAGATCGACGGCGCCCTGGTCGGCCGCGGCGGCGCGGGCACCATCGCCGGCGGGCTGCTGTCCGCGCTGGCCTTCGCCCTGTCGCGCTGCGCGCGCCGCGGCTACCCGCTCAAGGCCGGCATGCTGGTGACCACCGGCGCGGCCACCGGCATCCACGACATACTGGCCGGACAAGGTTCGACGATTTCGTTCGGGCGTTGGGGCCAGCTGCATTGCCAAGCGGTGCGCGCGCAGCCCCAAGGGGAGCAGGCATGAACCCGCGTCGCCGGCTGTTGCGCGGACTGGGCGCGGCCTGCGCGCTGGCGGCGGCGCCCGGCGCCTTGCGCGCCGGCGCGGGCGGCCGCGTGCTGACCGCCACCGATGTGCACGTCAAGGACTACCCCACCGTGGCCGCGGTGGAATGGCTGGGCCGCGAGATCGAGCGCGGCAGCGACGGTCGCCTGCGCCTGCGCCTGTACCACTCCGGGCAGTTGGGCCGCGAAGCCGAAGCCATCGACATGGCACGCTTCGGCGCCATCGACATCACCCGCGTCTACAGCGGCGCGCTCAACAACGCCTTTCCGCTGACCCAGGCGCTGTCGCTGCCTTACGTGTTCGATTCGGTCGCGCACCTGCGCCGCGCGCTGGACGGCGCGGTCGGCGCCACGGTGCTGCGCGACTTCGCCCGCCGCGACCTGGTCGGGCTGGCTATCTACGATTGCGGAGCGCGCTGCTTCTACAACGTGCGCCGGCCGATCCGCACGCCGGCCGACATGCACGGCCTGAAGTTCCGCGTGCCGGCCTCGGACATCTTCATGCGCATGATCCGCCTGCTCGGCGGCAACCCCACGCCGCTGGCCTACGGCGAGGTGTTCTCGGCGCTGCAGACCCACCTGATCGACGGCGCCGAGAACAACCTGCGCAGCTACCACTCCAGCCGCCAGTTCGAAGCGGCGCGTTACTGGTCGCAGACCCAACACTCCTACGCGCCCGACGTGCTGCTGATGTCGCGACGCAGCTTCGACTCCCTGCGCGCGGACGACCGCGAACTGCTGCTGGACGCGGCGCGGCGCTCGGTGACGGTGATGCGCCGCCTGTGGGACCAGTCCGAAGCCGACGCGCGCGCGGCGGTGCTGGCCGCCGGCGTGCAGAGCAACGACTGCGACCTGGCCGCGTTCCGCGCCGCGGTGCAGCCGCTGCTGGACGACTACCACCGCGACCCGGCGATCGAATCGCTGTACCGCGGCATCCGCTCCCTGGCCTGAGGACCGCGCATGGCCCACGCCGACGCACACGACGACCATCCCGCCGCGCTCGCCCACGAAAGCGCCGGCGCGGCGCCGCCAGGCGCCCTGGACCGCCTGGCCGCCGCCGCCATCGCCGTGGCAGGCGCAGCTTTGCTCGGCATGGTCGCGGTGCAGGCGCTGCAGGTGTTCGCGCGCTACGTGCTCAACGACTCGCCGGGCTGGACCGAGCCGGTGGCGCTGCTGCTGCTCAACACCGCGATGAGCTTCGGCGCGGCCGCGGGCGTGCACCGCGGCAGCCACTTCGGCTTCTTCATCCTGGTCCACCGCGCCGCGCCGCGGCTGCGGCGCTGGCTGCAGGCCTTTTCCAACGCGGTCATCGCCAGCATCGGCGCGGCGCTGGCGTTGTGGGGCGGCGAACTGTTGCTCGACGGCCTGGACGTGCCCATGGCCGGCGCGCCGCTGCCGCAGAGCGCGACCTTCGCGCCCATGGCCGTCGGCGGCGCACTGATGGCCGTGTTCGCCTTGCAACGCCTGTTCGCGGCCCTGGCCGCGCCGGCGCCCGCCCCCCAACGGAGCGAATGATGGAAGTCGCGATCCTGTTCGGCGTGTTCGCCGTGCTGCTGGTGGTGGGCGTGCCGGTGGCCTATGCGCTGTCATCGGCCGCACTGGCCACCCTGGTCTACATCGGCCTGCCGCCGATCGTGGTGGTGCAGCAGACCGCCGCGGGCGCGGGCTCGGCGTCGCTGATCGCGATTCCGTTGTTCATCTTCGCCGGCGAAATCATGATGCGCGGCGGCATCTCCGAACGGCTGATCGGGCTGGCGTCGGCGCTGGTGGGCCACCTGCGCGGCGGCCTGGGCCAGGTCAGCGTGGTGTCTTCGCTGTTCTTCGGCGGCGTGTCCGGCTCGGCCATCGCCGACGTGTCGGCGATCGGCGGAGCGATGATTCCGCAGATGGTGCGGCGCGGCTTCGACCGCGACTTCGCCGTCAACGTGACCATGACCGCGGCCATGGTGGCGCTGCTGGTGCCGCCGTCGCACAACCTGATCCTGTATTCGGCCTCGGCCGGCGGCAGCATTTCCATCGCCGACCTGTTCGCCGCGGGCATCGTGCCGGCGCTGCTGATGACGCTCACGCTGATGGTCACGTGCTGGGTGATCGCGCGCCGGCGCGGCTACGCCACCGAGCCGTTCCCCGGTTTCGGCATCGTGCTGCGCCGCCTGATCGCCGCGCTGCCCGGGCTGGCGCTGGTGGCGTTGATCTTCGTCGGCATCCGCGCCGGTATCTTCACCGCGGTGGAAAGCGCGGCCATCGCCGTGGTCTACGCCTTGCTCGTCACCGTCCTGGTCTACCGCAGCCTGCGCTGGCGCGACTTCCTGGAGACCGTGGCCGGCGCGGCGCGCACCACCGGCACGATCCTGTTCGTGATCGCCTCGGCGGCCTCCTTCGGCTGGCTGCTGGCCTATCTGCAGGTGCCGGCGGCCGCGGTGGACGGCCTGACCTCGCTGACCACCGACAAAAACCTGCTGCTGTTGCTGATGATCCTGATCCTGCTGGTGCTGGGCACCTTCATGGATCTGGCGCCGATGATCATCATCTGCACGCCGATCTTCCTGCCGCTGGCCAAGGCCATCGGCGTGGACCCGGTGCACTTCGGCGTGATCCTGATCCTCAAGGGCGGCATCAGCCTGATCTCGCCGCCGCTGGGCTCGGTGCTGTTCGTGGGCACGGCCATCGGCAAGATCGGTATAGGCGAAACCCTGCGCACGATCTGGCCGTTCTGGCTGGCCTCGCTGGCGGTGCTGCTGGTGGTGACCTTCGTGCCGCAGCTGTCGCTGTGGCTGCCGTCGCTGCTGAAGTAGCCGCGGCCGGCGCCGGACGGATGTCCGGCGGCCCGGATGTCCACCGGGGACATGCACGGCTAGGATATGCCTATCCCGCCACCGGCCCCCGCCGCCCGCCATGACCGACTCCCCCTCCAGCGGCACCCGCCGCGCCCCGCGCCCGGCCAAGGCCGGCGACCCGGCGCGCATGCCCGCGCCGGGCAAGGCCACCATCAACGACATCGCGCGCCTGGCGGCGGTGTCGAAGAAGACCGTGTCGCGGGTGATCAACAACTCTCCGCTGGTGCGGCCGGACACGCGCGAGAAGATCCAGACGCTGATGAAGCAGCTGGGCTACGCGCCCGATCCGCAGGCGCGCGGCCTGGCGTTCCGGCGCTCGTTCCTGATCGGCCTGGTCTACGACAACCCAACCGCGCAGTACATCGTCAACATGCAGTACGGCGCGCTGGACGCGTTGCGCGACTCGGGCTACGAGCTGGTCGTGCACCCCTGCGACAGCAACCGCGACGACTACATCGACGGCATCCGCCGCTTCGCCCTGCAGCAGAAACTGCACGGCGTGATCCTGATCCCGCGCGTGTCCGAGGACGATCAGCTGGCGCGGGCGTTGCGCGAGATCGACGTGCGCTACGTACGCATCGCCTCGATCCCGCTGGACGATCCGGCGCATATGCTGCACACGCAGGAGCGCCAGGCCGGCGTGGAAGCGGCCAACTACCTGCAGTCGCTGGGCCACCGCCAGCTGGGCCTGATCACCGGCCCGCACCGTTACCGTTCCTCGATCGAACGCGGCGGCGGCTTCGCCCACGGCCTGGCGCAACGCGGCATCGAGCTGACGCCGGACTACGTGTTCGAGGGCGGCTACACCTTCGAATCCGGCGTGGCCGGCGCCGAGTATCTGCTGGCCAAGTCGCCGCGCCCCACCGCGATCTTCGCCTGCAACGACGAGATGGCCGCCGGCGTATACAAGGCGGCCATGCGCCGCGGCCTGAGCATTCCCGGCGACCTGTCGGTGGTGGGTTACGACGACAGTCCGCTGGCGACCCAGTTGTGGCCGGCGCTGACCACGATCCACTCGCCGATCCGCGACCTCGGCCGCCAGGCCGCGCAGATGTTGCTGGCGCCCGAACACGCCCCGGCCCCGACCCAACCGCTGTCGGTGACCCCGCACCTGGTGGTGCGCGATTCCAGCCAACCGCCGCCGGTCTGATCCGGCCGCGCTAAATCCGGCTGCCGCGCGCGGCCCCCGCTTTCCGCCCGATGTCCCCGGTCCGTCCCGCACCGACGGCCCGTTCGGGCGTCTTTTTGACACCGGTTACCAAAACCCCGCTATGATCGCCGCATGCGCCGCTCAGGGCGGCCGCGCCACTCCCGGAGGCCCCGATGTTCCGCAAGACCTACCACGCCACCCATCCGGACATGATGGCCGGCGCCAGCAACGAGCAACTGCGCCAGCGCTACCTGATCGATGGCCTGTTCGCACCCGGCGAAATCCGTCTGAACTACTCGCACAACGAACGCTTCGTGATCGGCGGGGCCGCCCCCACCGACGCGCCGCTGGCGCTGCCCGCGCAGAGCGAACCGGCCTCGGCCGCGGGCCAGCCGTTCCTGCAGCGGCGCGAACTGGGCGTGGTCAACGTGGGTGCGGGCGCCGGCAGCGTGACCGTGGACGGCCAGCGCCATGCGCTGCAGCCCAAGGACGCCCTGTACGTGCCCATGGGCAGCGCCCAGGTCGAGTTCGCCTCCGACGATCCGGCCGCGCCGGCCAAGTTCTACCTGGCGTCCACCCCTGCGCATGCGCGCTTTGAGACCGTGCACATCTCGATCGAGCGCGCGGTGCCGCTGGAGCGCGGCGCGCTGGAGACCTCGAACGAACGCACGATCTACCAGTACATCGTGCCGGCCACCTGCCAGTCCTGCCAGCTGCTGCTGGGCCTGACCGTGCTCAAGCCCGGCAGCGTGTGGAACACCATGCCGCCGCACCTGCACGACCGCCGCTCCGAGGTCTACTTCTATTTCGACCTGGGCGACCAGAGCGTGATGCATTTCATGGGCGAGCCCAGCGACATGCGCCACCTGGTGATCGGCAACGACGAGGCGGTGGTGTCGCCGCCGTGGTCGATCCACATGGGCTCCGGCACGCGCAACTACTGCTTCATCTGGGCCATGGGCGGCGAGAACCTGGATTACACCGACATGCACCAACTCGATCTGTGCCAGCTCAAGTGAGGCCGCGCGCATGACCGCTTCGCCGTTCGATCTCAGCGGCCGCGTCGCGTTGGTGACCGGCGGCAACCGCGGACTGGGCCAGGGCCTGGCCCTGGCGCTGGCCGCGGCCGGCGCCGACATCGCCGTGGTCGCCACCGGCCCGGCGATCGACACGGGCCGGCACGTGCGCGCGCTGGGGCGCCGCTTCCACGCTATCGAGGCGAACCTGTCCACGCTGGCGCCCATCGCGCGCATCGTCGAGGAGACGGTGACGCAATTGGGTTCGGTGGACATCCTGATCAACAACGCCGGCCTGATCCGGCGCGCGGACGCGGTCGATTTCACCGAGGCCGATTGGGACGCGGTGGTCGACGTGAACCTCAAGAGCGCGTTCTTCCTGGCCCAGGCCGCCGGACGTCGCATGATCGCCGCCGGCAGCGGCAAGATCGTCAACGTGGCCTCGATGCTGTCGTTCCAGGGCGGTATCCGGGTGCCCTCGTACACCGCCAGCAAGTCCGGCCTGGCCGGCATCACCCGCCTGCTCGCCAACGAGTGGGCCGGCAAGGGCGTGAACGTCAACGCGATCGCGCCGGGCTACATGGCCACCGACAACACCGCCCAGCTGCGCGCCGACGAAAACCGCAACCGCGACATCCTGGCGCGTATTCCCGCCGGCCGCTGGGGCGAGCCCTCCGACCTGGCCGGCGCCGTGGTGTTTTTGTCCAGCGCGGCC
The DNA here is from genome assembly GCF_003382365.1 of Lysobacter silvisoli. NCBI lineage: Bacteria > Pseudomonadati > Pseudomonadota > Gammaproteobacteria > Lysobacterales > Lysobacteraceae > Lysobacter > Lysobacter silvisoli. The sequence goes on from NZ_QTSU01000005.1 coordinate 166,183, forward strand.
TCGGACTATGTGCACGGCGCGATCCTGCCGGTGGATGGCGGCTGGCTGGCGCGTTGATCCCATCGAATTGATCCGCCGACTCAGGAGGTCGACGATGCGCAGCGGCCCGATGCTCCGCGTTCTACTCGCTGCCTGGGTCATCGGCGGGTTCGCTCACACCGCGCAGGCGCAATGCCGCCGCGACTCCTACGTGGAAACAGCCAGCGCCGTAGCGATCGCCCAGCCCGGTCCGCACGAAGGCCGCGGCACCACCACCGCCTACCCGTTCTTCGAGCACGCCGCCGGCTTCGACCTCGCCTTCCGCCAGCGCGCCCTGCACCGCGGTTCCAGCATCGGCGAGCACCGCAACGACAAGGACGAAATCTATTACGTGCTCAGCGGCCAGGGCCGACTGATGCTGGACGGCGCCTACCGCGACGTGACGGCAGGCGACGCCATCCTCACGCGCAAAGGCAGCACCCATGGCTTGCAGCAGCGCGGGCGCGAGGATCTGGTGATCCTGGTGGTATATCCCCGGCAGGCTAAGTCCTGTTGAGGTCGATGAGGTGGGTGGACGCGCGCCCCTCACTCCAACCCGCCCCCCGGCCCGCCCGCATAGGGGGCGGGCGTTCTGTACAGCGCGAGCCAATGGCTCGCAAGCGCTGCCCCTCACCGCGCGAGCGGGAGAGGGGCTAAAAGCAGACATCATCATCGCCGACTTCAATCGGCACCCCGGCCCGACCGCACAGCGGTCGGGCGTTCGGTGCGGCGCGAGCCAGTGGCTCGCAAGCGCCGCCCCTCACCCCGCTTGCGGGAGAGGGTTAGGGTGAGGGGGTGAGCGCAGCGAATGCTCTTGCTCCTCGCTCGGGCCCCGAACTCGCCATACCAATAGAAGACCCGGAGGGCGGCGCACAGGACGTGCGCCGTTTTCCGCTCGGGCAGGATGCCCGATCGGAAAATCCCCGCGCGCGCATCGATCTCGCAGGGGAGCTCTGGCGAAGCGTTTTTCTTGGGTTACTTTCTTTTGACGCTTATCAAAAGAAAGTGACCCGGCCGCTTGCGGACGGAAGCTGTTGCTGTTGCTTGAAGGCAAGAGCTAAAGAGCAAATCCCCCTCAATCCCCTTTGTCAAAGGGGGACGACAAGCAAAGGCGGAAGCAGGGGAGACGAGGTTGCGGCGTAGGTGCGGATTCGCGGTCGCAGCTTGCGCAGCTCCTACAGGGGACGCCGCAACGCTCGACGTAGCTGCGGATTCGCGGTCGCGGCTTACGCCGCTCCTACCCCAAAGCGGGGCGCGCACAAACGAAACGGCCGGCGATTCGCATCGCCGGCCGTCGTTTTTCGCATCAGCTACGTATCAGAAGCGGTAGTCGGCGCTCACGTACCAGAACGAACCCGGCAGATCGTAGGTGCCCGCGTCGTAGCCGTTGAGCGAGCAGGTCACGCACACCGGCGGCTCCTTGCCGAAGATGTTGTTGGCGCCCACCGACAGCTTCAGCCCGTCCACCGTCAGCGCGTTCTTCCAGCCGAACTGCACGTCGTGATAGGTGACCGAGCCCAGGGTGTTGACGTTCTGCGGGTTCAAGCAGCCCGGCTTGGGACCGGCGAACACCGAGTTGCCGCAGTCTTCCTCGACCGCGCTGATGTAGCGCACGTTCCAGCTCAGGTCCAGATCGCCCTTGGTCCAGCCCAACTGCAGGTTGGTCTGCCATTCCGGAATCGCGCTGTCGGACACTTCCACGCCGACCTTGCGCTGCGACACGTTGCCGTCGATGTCCACGGCCTTGTAGTCGTTGACGAAGGTCGACTGCAGGTTCGCGGTCAGGCGGCCCCAGCTCCAATCCGGGCTGGCCCAGTTGACCTTGATGTCGACGCCGTCGGTCTCGACGCTGCCCAGGTTGCTGAGGAAGTTGTTGGGCGGGTTGAGGTTGCCGCTGGCCGCGCGCGAGAACGGCGAGCACACGGCCGGGTTGGTGCCGCCGCCGGCCAGACAGGCGTTGAGCAGGGCCTGCAGATCGCGGGCCTGGATCGCCCCTTCGATCTCGTGGTGGTAGTAGTTCAGCTCGAAGTCCAGCTTGCTCGACCAGGACAGGTCCTCCGCCCAGCCCGGGCTGTAGACCACGCCGAAGGTGTAGCTGTCGGACTCTTCCGGCTCCAGGTTCGGATTGCCGCCGGTGAAGGTGGTGATCTGGGTGTTGGCCTGTTCGAAGCCGGGCGGCACGCCCTGCGCGTTACAGCCGGCCACGTACTGCGGAGCCGGGCCGCCGCCGCCGGTCGGGCCGCAGGGGTCGACCAGGCTGGCGCCGAACTGGGTCAGGCCGTACAGCTCGCCCAGGTTCGGCGCGCGGAAGCCCTGCGAGTAGGTGCCGCGGAACACCAGGTCCTCGATCGGCTGCCAGCGGAAGCCGGCCTTGCCGGTGGTGGCGCCGCCGAAGGTGGAGTAATCCGAGTAGCGGATCGCCGCGGTCAGGTCCAGGGTGGACAGCACCGGGAAGTTGAACTCGGTGTAGACCTCGCTCACGTCGTAGCTGGCGCTGACCGGCGCGGCGAAGGAGTCCTGCGACTCGCCGCTCTGGCGCAGCGGATCGGGGTTGAACTCGCCGCGGTAGCGGCGGTGCTCGACGCCGGCGGCGAAGCCGGCGGCGCGGTCGCCGATATCGAACAGGTCGCCGGTGATGTTGGCCGAGAACAGGTCCAGGACCTGCTTGCTCGAGTCGATCTGGCGGGTGCGGATCCAGTCGATCATGGCCTGGGTCATCGGACGGCCCTGGCCGCCGAACAGATCCAGCGGCACGCAGCCCGGCACCGCCGCGCACACGGTCGGATCGCCCAGGGCGAGCTTGATCTTGGCGACGTTGTAGCCGTTGAGGAAGGTCTGCTCGGCCTTGTTCTCGGAGTGGACGTAGTTGGCGTCCCAGCCGAAGCCGCGCTCGCCGATGTCGAACACGCCGTCCAGGCCGATGTTGAAGTAGGTGGTGTCCACGTCCTGGTGGAAGATGCGCGGGCCGACTTCGATCGGACGCTTGGTGATCCAGCCGAAGTTGGTGGCCGGGTCCAGGGTGATGCCGAACGGGTTGTACGGGTTGTTGGCGTGCACGATCACCGTGTCGGCGATGCCACCGGTGCCGGCGAAGGGACCGACGAAGATCGGTTCCGGCGCGGCCTGGTTGGTCGAGGTGCGGTTGTTGTACAGCGCCTTGACGTGCAACCGGGTGTTCTCGGTCAGGTCGTAGTTGATGCTGGTGAACAGCGCCTTGCGCTTGCTTGGGGTCAGCAGCAGGTTGAACGGCGCGAAGTTGAAGCGGTCGGCACCGCTGAAGCCGTGGTAGGTGCCGCCGTTGGGGTTGTTCGGGTCGAACACCGGCACGGTGGTGCCATTGTTGAGGGTGATGTCGTACCAGTTGTCGCCGGCCGCGTCGCAACCGCCCACGCCCGTCACCGGGCGGCTGGGGTCGCAGAAGGTGAAGCGGCCCTGCGGCACGCCCGAGCTGCCCGCGGCCAGGCCCGCGCCCGGTACCGGTTCGGACGACTGCTTCCACTTGCCCGAGCTGATTTCCTTCTGCTCGAAGTAGCTGGCGCTGAACACCGCCGACCAGCGCTCGCCGCTGCCGCCCAGGGTCAGGCTGGCCTCGGTGGTGTCGCCGCCGCGGTCCCACTGGCCGAAGTAGCCGTGGATCTCGGCGCCGTCGAACTTCTTGCGGGTGATGATGTTGACCACGCCGGCGATGGCGTCGGAGCCGTAGATCGCCGAGGCGCCGTCTTCCAGCACTTCGATGCGCTCGACGATGGCCAGCGGAATGGTGTTGACGTCGGCGCTGCCGCTGACGCCCGAGGCCGAGGATTCGTTGACCCAGCGGATGCCGTCCACCAGCACCAGCACGCGCTGCGAGCCGAGGTTGCGCAGGTCGACCTGGGCCGAACCGGCGCCGATGCCGCCGCCGTCGGGCGGATAGCCGAAGTTGCCGGAGGAGTTGAACTTGGCGTTCAGCGCCTTGCCGCCGGCGGTGAGCTGCTGCAGCACTTCGCCGACGCTCTGCACGCCGGTCTTTTCGAGCTTGGCGCGGTCGAGCACGAACACCGGCTGGGCGGTGACGGCGTTGGTCTGCTTGATGCGGGTACCGGTCACGGTGACCGTGTCCAGCGTGGTCGCGGACTGGGCGGGTGCGGCGGGTGCGGCGTCCTGGGCGGCGGCAAGGCCGGGCAGGCTGATCAGCAACGACAACTGGATGGCTTTCGCCAAGGACTGGCGGCGCAGCGGCTTCATCTCTCTCTCCCTAAGACGTGGCTGGATTTTTTTTGTAGGCGCCGCGTCCCCTGGCTGCGGCGTCACGAGGTTGTAAACAATTCGTGAATCCGCCACAAGCGGCAAAGTGCCTGCGCCGAGACCGAATGCTCAATTCCGCACACAAGCGCCCGCCGCGCCCCCTGTTCAGGGGCACGTTTCTTGCACAATCAATACGTTACACGTTCAGCCGCCGATCAGCAGGCTGACTGCGACCGTGACCAGGAAGCCCGCGAACACCCGCTTGAGGGTCAGGCCGTTGAGGCGGTGCGCCAGGCGGGTGCCGTAGGGCGCGGCGACCACCGAGGCCAGGGCCACGCCGATGGCGGCGGGCAGGTAGACGTAGCCGATGGCGTGATGCGGCAGCGCCCCGGGCGGGGCGTGCAGGGCATAGCCCACCGCCGAGGCCAGGCCGATGGCCACGCCGCAGGCCGAGGAGGTGCCGACCGCGCGCACCGGCGCCACCCCGCGCCAGACCAGCAGCGGCACGGTCATGCTGCCGCCGCCGATGCCCACCACCGCCGACACCGCGCCGATGCCGACCCCGGCCGCGCTCATCGGCACGCCGCGCGGCGGCGGCTCGTGGTCGGCCACGGTCGGCCGGTTCTTGCCGAACAGCAGCTGCGCGGCGGCGATCAGGCAGTAGCCGGCGACGATGTAGCGCAGCAGGTCGTCGTCGATGCGCACCGCGACCAGGCTGCCCAGCCAGCCACCGATGAGCAGGCCCGGCACCATCCAGCGCACGGTCGGCCACAGCACGCTGCCGCGTTTGGCGTGCGCGCGCGCCGAGGCCGCCGCGGTCAGCACGATGCTGGCCAGCGAACTGGCCAGGGCGGTGTGCATGGCCGCTTCCTGCGGCACGCCCACCCACGGCGCCAGCCACGACAACGCCGCCACCAGCACCAGGCCGCCGCCCACGCCGAGCAGGCCGGCGAGCACGCCGGCGATCGCGCCCAACAGCAGAAATACCGCCCAAGCGATCGTCACTGCATCGTCTCCGTCGTGGTGGCTCGTACCGGTCCGCGATCTTCGCGCGAAACACGCGTCGCGTCATTCGCATCGCCCGCACGTCGGAACGGCCACGCCTCCAAACATCCGCCCGCACCCGACACACCGTCATTCCGGCGAAAGCCGGAACCCATTTGGATTCCCCCCCTCGTCCCAGCCAAGATCAAAGTGGGTTCCGGCCTTCGCCGGAATGACGGATTCGTGGCCACCACCCGCGCCATCACGCAAGCGATTCACCATCGCTGGGCTATAGTCCGGCCATGCTGCCCCGCCCCTTCCCCCTGCTGTTCGCCGCGCTCGCGGCCACCCTGGCCACCGCCGCCTGCGCGCAGACCACCGCCGCGCCGCCGGCCGCCGCCAGCGTGCCCGCGCCCGTCAACGATCCCCAGCTGCCGCGCGTGCGCGCCGCGCTGGAAGCCGCCGAGCGCGGCCAGTTCGACGCCGCCCAATACGCCGACCTCGCCCGCCACCCGTTGTACGGCTGGGTCGAGTACGCCGGCCTGCGCCGCAACATCGACAGCGTGGGCAATGCCCAGGCGCAGAGCTTCCTGGGCCGCTACGGCAACCAGGCTGCCGGCACCGCGTTCCGCGAAGTGTGGCTGGCCGCGGCCGCGCGCCGCGAGGACTGGCCGGCGTTCATGGCCGCGTGGAAGCCGGAGCTGGCCAAGAACACCGGCCTGCGCTGCGCCGAACTCAGCGCGCGCCAGGCCCTGCGCCAGGCCGACGCGCAATGGACGCGCGATGCGCAGGCGGTGTGGACCGCCTCGGGCAAGGCGCTGCCCAACGAATGCGATGCGCCGATGGCACTGCTGGCCGCGCAGGGCGGCCTGACCTCCGAACTGCGCTGGCGGCGCATCGACGCCGCCGCGGCCGAGTGGCTGCCCGCGGTGATGCGCAGCGCCGCGCGCGGCCTGCCCGCCGACGAACAGGCCCAGGCCAACGACTACGCCGCGTTCCTGGAAGCGGTCAACGAGCGTGCGCTGAGCTGGCCCAAGACCGAGCGCAGCCGGCGCATGGCCTCCTACGGCCTGGCGCGGCTGGGCAAGTCGGCGCCGGTGGCGGCCGAGGCGCAGCTGCCCAAGTACGCCAATGCGCTGGGCTTCAGCGACGAAGACCGGGGCCGCGTGCTCTATCAGGTGGCGCTGTGGACGGTGGCCTCGTACGAGCCCGAGTCGGCGCAGCGCCTGGCCAACGTGCCGGCGGTGTCCTACGACGAACGCCTGCACGAATGGCGCGCGCGCGAGGCCATGTCGCGTTCGGACTGGGCCGGCGCGCTGGCCGCGATCCGGCGCATGGGCCCCAAGCAGCGCAACGATTCGCGCTGGCAGTATTTCGAAGCGCGCCTGACCGAACGCGCCGGCGACAAGGCCGGCGCCGACCGCCTGTACCGCGACGCCGCGCGCAAGCCCGAGTTCCACGGCTTCCTGGCCGCCGACCGCGTCGGCCTGCCCTACGCGCTGTGCCCGCTGATCCCCAACGACACCGCCGCGGCCAAGGCCGCGATCGCGCGCGACGGCGCGGTGCTGCGGGCGATGGGCCTGTACAAGATCGAGCGCAAGTCCTGGGCCACGCGCGAATGGGACGAGGCGCTGTCGCGCTTCGACGACGACCAGCGCCGGATCGCGGTGGAAGTGGCGCAGAGCTACGGCTGGTTCGACCGCGCGGTGTTCTCGCTGAGCAAGGACCCGCAGGGCAAGCCCAAGCCCGACGAGCTGCGCCTGTACCAGCTGCGCTTCCCGCTGCACCACGACGACACCATCCGCCGCGAGTCGGCGCGCAACGGCCTGGACCCGGCCTGGGTCGCGGCCGAGATCCGCGCCGAAAGCGTGTTCGACCCCACCGCGCGCTCCGGCGCCAACGCAATGGGCCTGATGCAGGTGCTGCCCACCACCGGCGCCAACGTCGCCCGCCGCCTGGGCCTGCCCTGGGGCGGCGCGTCCAGCCTGTACGACTCGGACACCAACATCGTCCTGGGCACGGCTTACCTGCGCGAGCTGCTGGACAAGTACGGCGGCCAGCCCTACTTCGCCATGGCCGGCTACAACGCCGGGCCCGCGCCGCTGGCGCGCTGGCAGTCGCAGCGCCCCGGCATGGATGCGGACTTCTGGATCGAGACCATCAGCTACAAGGAAACGCGCGAATACGTGGCGCGCGTGCTGGCCTTCAGCGTGATCTACGACTGGCGCCTCAACGGCGACGCGATGAACCTCACCGACCGCATGCGCGGCCGCATCGACGCGCCGCGCAAGCGCTTCGCCTGCCCGCTGGCCGCGGCGCCGGCGGCGAAGACGCCGTGAACGTACCCGCTCGCCGCCACATCGTGGTGCTGGGCGGCACCGGCTTCGTCGGCCGCCGCCTGGTCGAGCAACTGCTGCACGACGGCCACCGCACCACCGTGCTCAGCCGCGGCGCCGATCCGGCCAAGCGCGCGCAGCTGCCGCGCGGCAGCAGCCTGATCGAAGGCGACGTGCACGATCGCGGTTTTCTCAGCGCGGTGCTGGACGACGCCGACGCGGTGGTCAACCTGATCGGCATCCTCAACGAGCGCGGCGACGACGGCCGCGGCTTCGAGCAGGTGTACGTGAGCCAGCTGGAGTCGCTGATCGCGGCCATGCGCGATATGGGCGTGCGCCGGCTGCTGCAGATGAGCGCGCTGGGCGCGGGCAGCGGCGAAAGCCATTACCTGCAGGCGCGCGGACGCGCCGAGGCGCTGGTGCGCGGCTCGCAGCTGGACTGGACTTTGTTCCGGCCCTCGGTGATCGCCGGTCCCGGCGACGGTTTGTTCTGCCGCTTCGACCAGCTGCTGCGCTACGCGCCGCTGCTGCCGATCGGCCGCGCCGACGCGCGCTTCCAGCCGGTGTGGGTGGACGACGTGGTCGCCGCGTACTCGCGTGCGCTGGCCGACGGCGGCAGCATCGGCCAGAGCTACGACCTGGTCGGCCCCGACGTGCTCAGCCTGGCCGAGATCGTGCGCCTGACCGCGCGTGCGCGCGGCCGCCTGCGCGGGGTGATCGCGCTGCCGCCCAGGCTGGGCCGCCTGCAGGCCGGCATCGGCGAGCACCTGCCCGGCAAGCCGATCAGCCGCGACAACTGGCGCTCGCTGCAGACCGATTCGGTCAGCGCCTACAACGGCCTGCCCAAGCTGGGCATCGCACCGACGCCGGTGGTGCCGCGCGTACGCGAGATTCTGGGCTTGGAGCCGGCGCGCGGCTGAAGGTGGCCCGGTGCGCTGCATCGGCGTCACGAACATTCGTAGCATCACTGGATTCCCGCCTTTGCGGGAATGACGAGCGAAAGAAGGCGAGGCGACAAATCGCCGCACCAGCGCCGCCCCGCCCTCGCTCTCCCGCTCCACAAGCCTTAGCATCGGTATCCACTCCACACAGGACTGCCGCCATGGGCCTGCTCGACACCCTGCTCGGCCACGCCGGCGACAAGCCGGTCGACAAGATCGCCGAAGACTTCATGCCGCTGCTCGCGCCCGGCGAAACCGTGCAGCGCGCGTTCGGCGAGATCCGCGACCTGATCGTGTTCACCGACCGCCGCCTGATCCTGGTGGACAAGCAGGGCGTGACCGGCCGCAAGACAGAATTCCTCAGCCTGCCCTACCGCAGCATCGTGATGTTCTCGCTGGAAACCGCTGGCCACTTCGACCTGGAGTCGGAGCTGCGGGTGTGGGTGTCCGGCCAGGCCGCGCCGATCGTGCGCCACCTGGGCCGCAGCAGCGGCGCCGAGGACATCATCGGCCTGCTGGCGCAGAACGCGCCGCGCTGAGCGCGGTCCGCGCGGCATGAAGACCTACCTGGTCGGCGGCGCGGTACGCGACCGGCTGCTGGGCCGCGAGCCCGGCGACCGCGACTACGTCGTGGTCGGCGCGACCCCGCAAGCCATGCTCGACGCCGGCTACAAGCCGGTGGGCCGCGACTTCCCCGTGTTCCTGCATCCGCACAGCGGCGAGGAATACGCGCTGGCGCGCACCGAACGCAAGTCCGGACGCGGCTACCGCGGTTTCGTCGTCGACACCGATCCCGCGGTGACGCTGGAAGAGGACCTGGGCCGGCGCGACTTCACCATCAACGCCATCGCCCAGGACGAGGACGGCCGTCTGGTCGATCCCTACGGCGGCGCGCGCGATGTCGAGGCGCGGGTGCTGCGCCACGTCGGTCCGGCCTTCGTCGAAGATCCGCTGCGGGTGTTGCGTGCGGCGCGCTTCATGGCCCGCTTCGCGCCGCTGGGTTTCAGCGTGGCGCCGGAGACCGTGGCGCTGATGCGCGAGATGGCGGCCTCGGGCGAGTTGGCCGAACTGGTGCCCGAGCGCGTGTGGCAGGAACTGCGCCGCGCGCTCGCCAGCGAGCGGCCTTCGGCCTTCCTGCATACCTTGCGCCAGGCCGATGCGCTGGCCGCGGTGCTGCCGGAAGTGGACGCGCTGTACGGCGTGCCGCAGCGCGCCGAGTACCACCCCGAAGTCGACACCGGCACGCACATCGAACTGGTCTGCGACATGGCCGCACGGCTGGCGCCGGGCGACGACCTGATCGGCTATGCCGCGCTCACCCACGACCTGGGCAAGGCGCTGACGCCCGCCGACGTGCTGCCCAAGCACGTCGGTCACGAACAGGCCGGCCTGGCGCCGCTGCGCGCGCTCAGCGAACGGCTGAAGGTGCCGACCGAACACCGCCAGCTGGCCGAAGCCGCCTGCCGCGAGCATTTGAACGTGCACCGCTTCGACGAACTGCGCGCCAGCACCGTCTTCGATCTGATCGCGCGCTGCGACGGCTTCCGCCAGCCCGAGCGCGTGCGCCGCATGAGCGTGGTCTGCGAAGCCGACAAGCGCGGCCGCACCGGCCTGTCCGAAGTCGAGTACCCGCAAGGCCCGCGCCTGCGCGCGGCGCTGGACGCCGCCCTGGCCGTGCGCGCCGCCGACGTCGCCCAGGGCCGCAGCGGCCCCGAAGTCGGCGAAGCCCTGCGCAAAGCGCGCATCGCCGCAATCGCCCAGGCCTCCGGCAAGTCGCCATGAGCCCCCGCCTTGGGGTAGGAGCGGCGTAAGCCGCGACCGCGCAACCGCAGCTACGACGAACGTTCGCCGACCCACGCGGCTCCGGGTCGCGGCTCACGCCGCTCCTACCCCAAAGCAACGCCGCTCCCACAGGGCCGGCTTGGCTAAAGCTTCGCGCGTTCGAAACAAAACGCCGGGCGGCCTCGCGGCCGCCCGGCGTTTGGGTTCGCCGCAGAACGACGCGGCTTAGAAGCGATAGTCCAAGCGCACGTAGTAGCTGCCGCCGTTCATGCCGAAGGGCATGGTTTCCCAGCCGTACTTGAAGCCCAGCGACGGGAACGGGTTCACGCCGGGGTTGTCGGCGCCCACCGTCCACTTGTCCGGGTACTGGTCGAAGATGTTGTTGCCGCCCACGGTCAGGTGCAGATCCTCGTTGAACGAGTAGCGCACCGCCAGGTCGAACAGGGTCTTGCCGCCCCAGGTCTGCTCCGGCGCGAAGAACTCGCCGGTGACCGAGCCGTAGTAGTTGGCGCGACCGGTGATCTGCCAGTCGCCGGTCTGATACACCGCCTGCAGCACGTGGTGCGCGCGCGGCTGGCCGCGTTCGACCAGGGTTTCCTGCGCCTGATCGAACAGCTGGCCCGGCGCCAGGATCGACGAGTTGGAATGGATCTCGCGCACCTCGGTCTTGTTGAAGTGCACCAGCGCGGTCAGGGTCAGGTTGCTGCCGCCGGCGAACTCGGTGTTGTGGTTGGCGACGATGTCCAGGCCGGTGGTGCGGGTGTCGATGGCGTTGGTGAAGAACTGCGCCTGGCCCACGCGGAACGGCGACAGCGCGGCGGCGATCGGGCAGTTGCTGTTGCTGCCGTTGCAGGGCAGCCCGTCGGTGCCCACCGTCTCGGGCGCGATCACGCCGGAGAAGATGATGCGGTCGTCGATGTCGATGCGGAACAGGTCGGCGGTCAGCGAGAAGCGGTCGTTGGGCTTGAACACCAGGCCCACCGAGCCGCTGCGCGAGGTCTCTTCCTTCAGCGGCGCCACGCCCAGCGCGCGCGTCACCGCGCTGTCCTGACGCGCGGTCAGGGTGTCGGTGAGGGTGCCGTCGGGGTTGAGGTTGGTCGAGACCTGGTTGTAGTACTGCTGCTGCACGCCCGGTGCGCGGAAGCCGGTGGACAGGGTGCCGCGGATGGCGAAGCGCTCGGTGGCGTCGAAGCGCGCCGACAGCTTGCCGGTGGTGGTGTTGCCGAAGTCCGAGTAGTCCTCGAAACGCACCGCGCCGCCGAGCAGGAAGCGGTCGCTGAGGTTGGTTTCGGCGTCGAAGTACAGCGCCATGCTGTGGCGGCCTTCGTCGACCTCGGTGCCCGGGGTGAAGCCCGGGAAGCCCTGGATGCCGCCCGGCGCGAGGTCGCCGGTCTGGCCGCGGATGATGATGGCCGGATTGTTGGTGCGGCCGTAGGTGTACGACACCGGGTCGCCGGCCTCGATCGCGTAGTTGTCCTGGCGCCATTCGAAACCGGTGGCCAGGTACAGCGGACGCTCGTTGAAGCCGTTCACGCTGCCGCGGAAGTCCAGGTTGAACGTGGTCTGGTCGTACTTCAGCGTGCCAGTGTCGGCGCTGGTCGGCGAAGCGGCGTAGATGCCGGCGGCCGGGTTGGCCGGATCGCGCGGCTCGTACCACCAGCTCACGTTGACCGAGTTGGCCTCTTCGAAGCCGAACTTGCTGCGGCCGTGGTTGATCGAGATGTCCCAATCCCAGTTCTCGCCCAGCGGCGCCTTGTAACCCACCGCCAGCGAGGCGTCGTCCACCGTGGTCAGGATTTGCGGCAGGAAGCCGTTGGGGTACAGCGCCGGCACCGTGCGGTTGTCGCCGGCACTGCGGAAGAAGCCGGAGGAATCGCCCTCGCGGCGCGAGATGCCGCCGAACCAGTACAGCTCGCCCTTGCCCACCGGCAGGCCGCCGTTGAGCCACAGGTAATAGTCCTTGGCGTCGGCGTCGCCCAGGCGCTGGGTCACGCGTGGCGGGTTGGTGCGCAGGCTGTCGGGGCCGGCGCGGTTGGTCTCGTTGCGGTTGCGCGCTTCGGCCGAGAGGTTGATGAAGCCTTCGCCGCCGAGCTTGAAGCCGGTGTTGACCGAACCGTGCAGCATCTCGCCGTCGCCGGCGTAGTACTGCGCGCCCTCCACCGACAGTTCGGTGTGGTCGGTCTGGCGCTTGAGGATGATGTTGATCACGCCGGCGATCGCGTCGGAGCCGTACTGCGCGGCGGCGCCGTCGCGCAGCACTTCGATGCGCTCGATCGCCGAGACCGGAATCGCGTTGATGTCGGTGCCGGCCGAACCGCGGCCGATGGTCTGCTGCACGTTGACCAGCGCCTGCTGGTGGCGGCGCTTGCCGTTGACCAGCACCAGCACCTGGTCCGGACCCAGCGCGCGCAGCGTGGCCGGGCGCAGGATGTCGGTGCCGTCGCTGACGAAGGTGCGCGAGAAGTTGAACGAGGGTTCCAGCATCTGCAGGATCTGGCCGACCTCGAGCGCGCCGGTGGCGTTGATCTCTTCGCGGCCGATCACGTCCACCGGTGCGGCGGTGTCCTCGGCGGTGCGCCCGCGCACGCGCGAGCCGATGACCTGGACCGCGTCCAGGGTGGTCGCCGATTCTTCGCCGGCGGGCGCTGCGGTTTGGGCGTAGGCGGGGGCCAGGGCGCCGGCGGCCATAGCGGCGGCCACGGCCAGGGCCAGTCGATTGCGGTGCACTGCGGGCATGGGTTCGATTCCTTGCGAGGGGCGGGCGGCGGACGTCGCCGACGTCCGGGCCGAGGTTCACAAGTTCTTAACCTTTGCGCAATAAGCCGTGTGACTGTGCCGACTTTGGCTTGTCCACGCCCGTCACACTATGACGAACGCGTGTCCGCCAGACGCGCGTCGATGCGCTGCAGCAGCAGCGCCAGCGGGGTCGAGGCCGTGGCCAGGCCGGCCAGCACGCCCAGGGCGTTGGCCACCGCGTCGCGGCTGTCGCCCATGCGGCCCTCGGCCAGCGCCGCCTGGGCGTATTCCAGGGCCACGCCCAGCACGATCAGCCCGGCCGCGCTCAGCGCCTGCGGCCGCATGCGCGCGAACAGCATCACCGCGTAGGCGGCCAGCGCGAAGTAGGTAAGGAAGTGCCCGACCTTGTCCGAGCCGGGGAACGGCGAGGACGGCAGGCCGCTGCCGGGCAGCAAGGACACCGCCACGGTGGCGATCACGCCCGCCGCGCCCAGCGCCAGCCAGCGCCGCGGCGTGCGCAACGGGCGCAGCCACGGGCCCTTGGGCGCGTCATCGCGCCGGCGTGCGGCGCTCACAGGCGGTGGCTCAGGTCGCCGGCCAGGAAGGCCACGCCGAACTCCACGTCCTTCTCGAAGCCCATCACCTGGAAACGCTCGCCCATTTCGCTGGGCAGGGTCAGGCGCTTGACCTCGTTGTGGCGGCGCTGGCGCTCGGCCGGATCGGCGATGGCCTCGATGCGTTCCAACACGCCGGCCAGGCCGTTGCCGAGCAGGAAGCTGGCCTGCGAGCAGTAGCCGGCGAAATCGAAGCCGGCCGCCACGCCGGCCTCGGCCAGCGCGGTGAAATCCACCGACGCGGTCAAATCCTGCAGGCCCGGCCACAGCAGCGCGTCGTGGTGCATGCGATGGCGGTAGAACGCGCGCAGGGTGCCGTCGCTGCGCTCGGGTGCGTAGTACTCCGCGCGCGCGTAGCCGTAATCGACGAACAGCATGGCGCCCGCGCGCAGGCCGCCGGACACCGCCTGGATCCAGTACGGCAGCTGCGGCAGCAGCTCGGAGCGGTAGCCCTCGTCCAGCGTGCGTTCGATGCGGCGTTCGACATGGCGCACCGCGTTGCCGAGGAAGGCGTCGGCCTCGCGCAGTTCGATCGCGAAACCGTCGCCGGCCACGACCACGTGCTCCTCGTAGACCTCGCCGTTGCGGATCGCGAAGCGCGGCGTGGGCAGCGCGTCGATGACCTCGTTGGCGAACAGCACGCCGTCCCAATCCTCCGGGAATGGACCGTCCAGCCATTCCACCAACTCGAACAGCGGCGGCGTCAGCCGCTGCTGCAGGCGTTCGCGCTGGCGCAGGCGCAGCTCGGCGCTGGGCTCGAGGATGGCGTAGCGGTCGGGCAGCGCATCCAGCTCCAGCAGCCGCTTCAGCGCGACCTCGGCGAAGGCGCCGGTGCCGCCGCCCAGTTCCAGGAAACGCGCGCTCGGGCCGAGCTGGCGCAGCACCGGCGCCACCGCCTCGGCCACGCAGGCGGCGAAGATCGGGCCGATCTCGGGCGCGGTGACGAAGTCGCCGTCGGAGCCGAACTTACGCGAGCCGGCGCTGTAATACCCCAGCCCCGGCGCGTACAGCGCCAGCTCCATGTAGCGCGAAAACGGGATGGCGCCGTCGCCGGCCTGGATCTGCGCGCGGATCAGCGCTTCCAGTCGCGCGCTGTGCTCCAGCGCGTCGGGGCCGGGTGCGGGCAGCGTGGCGGGGTCTTGGGGTCGGGCATCGGACATGCGGGCAGTATAAGGAAGCGCGCCGTGATCCCATCGCGAGCGCTGCGCTCGCGTTTCCTCGTTACTCTCTACGCGTTCCTACGACCAGGCCCCCGTCATGTCCGCACCCGTCGCTCTGATCACCGGCAGCGCCAAGCGCATCGGCGCGGCCATCGCGCGCACGCTGCATGCCGACGGCTACGACCTGGCCCTGCACTATCGGGGCTCGGCCGACGCCGTGGCCGCGCTGGCGGCGGAGCTGGAAGCGGCGCGACCGGGCAGCACCCTGACCCTGCAGGCCGATCTGGCCGAGTTCGACCGCCTGCCCGAGCTGGTCGCGCATACGGTGGGCCGTTACGGCCGCCTGGACGCGCTGGTCAACAACGCCTCCGGCTTCGCGCCCACGCCGCTGGGCAGCGCCACGCCCGCGCAATGGGACGCGCTGTTCGCCAGCAACGCGCGCGCCCCGTTCTTCCTGGCCCAGGCCGCGGCGCCGCACCTGAAGGCCGCGCACGGCGCCATCGTCAACCTGGTCGACATCTACGCCGAACAGCCGCTGCGCGAACACACGCTGTACTGCATGGCCAAGGCCGCGCTGGTCATGGCCACGCGCTCGCTGGCGCTGGAACTGGCGCCGCAGGTGCGGGTCAACGCGGTCGCGCCCGGCGCGATCCTGTGGCCCGAAGACGGCAAGGACGAGGCGGCGCAGGCCGCGATGCTGGCGCGCACGCCGCTGGGCCGGACCGGCACGCCCGAGGAGATCGCCGAAGCGGTGCGCTGGCTGTTGCGCGAAGCGCGCTATACCACCGGTCAGGTGCTGCGGGTGGATGGGGGGCGGTTGTTGGGGGGGTAGCGCCGAAGTTGTCCCTTCTCCCGCTTGCGGGAGAAGGTGCCCGTAGGGCGGATGAGGGCGTGCGATGGCGCAGTTGCGGCGCGAGTGGGCTAGTCCGCGTGCCCTCACCCCAACCCCTCTCCCGCAAGCGGGAGAGGGGCTAGAAGCAGCGGTTAGTTACTTGGTCCGGAACGCGCTTTCCAGCTGCAGCGCGCGGAACGCTTCCGGCGCCTGGCCGTCGTGGGCGTAACGGTACAGCGCGGCCGAGTAGATGCCGCTCAGCGCCGCCTGGTACACGCCCAGCAGCAGCATCAGGGTCACGAACACTGCCGCCACCGCCACCGCCAGGCCCACCGAAGCCTGCGCGGCCAGGTAGGTCAGGCCGACGCCGGCCAGCACCACCAGCAGCATGATCAGGCCGAACACGGCGCCGATGCCCACGTTGCCGATCGCGTTCTCGCCCCAGGTCTTCTTCAGCAGCGCGATGCTGCGCTTGAGCGCCTCGATCGGGCCCACGTCCTGGCTCACCAGCACCGGCACCACCAGGAACGTCGCCAGGGTCCAGGCCGCGCCCAGGCCGGCGCCGATCATGCGCACCAGGAAGTTGTTGTCGCGGTCCTTCAGCGACTGCAGGATCAGGCCCACGGTGGCGGCGATGGCCGCATAGCCCAGGATCGCCGGCAGCCGCGACTTGGCCGCGTTGATGCCGTCGCGCAGGGTCGGATCGCCGCCGTCCAAGCGGATCATCGCCGCGCCGACCAGGGCGCAGTTGAAGAAGATGATCACGCTGTACTGACAGAAGTAGAACAAGAAGCCGAACACCACGCCGCCCACGCCCACGCCGTTCTCGAACACGCGCAGCGCGAACATCGGAATCAGGAACGTGGCCAGCACCACCAGCGTCGCGGCGCCGGACAGGATCGGGAACAGCATCAGCTCCTTGTCCGAACGCAGCACCCCCGCGCTCGCCTTGACCAGTTGCCAGCTACGCGAAAACTTGTCGAACATCGATCCGTCCCCCTGACGTGGTTGAAGGCTGCATGCTCGGGCCAAATCCCGCGCATCGCAAGCGCCGTGGGTAACGGACCGACCGGCGGAGGCGGCAGCGACCGGGTAGACGCCAGGCAGGCGCCGAATGTGACATCGGCGCCTACTCGCCGATGTCGGCCACCACCGCCGGCTCGCCGTGCTCGGGATGCGCGCGCCACAGTTGGGCCAGGCTGCGCCCGTCACCGGGCACCACCGCCTCGGGCGCGATGTCGGCCAGCGGCCGCAGCACGAAGGCGTGCTTGAGCTCCGGACGCGGAATGCGCAGGTTGCCCTGCCCTTCCAGCACGCGCTCATCGAACAGCACGATGTCGATGTCCAGGGTGCGGTCGCCGTAGCGCGGGCCGCTGCGGTCGCGTCCGTGCGCGTCTTCCAGCGCGTGCAGCCAGTCGTTGAGCGCCTGCGGCTCCAGGTCGCTGTCGATCACCGCCGCGCTGTTGTAGAAGTCGGCGCCGTCGAAGCCGACCGCACGGGTGCGGTACACCGGCGACAGCCGCACCGCGCCGAAGCGCTCGCGCAGCGCGGCGATCGCGCCGCGCAGGTGGAAGGCGGCATCGAGATTGCTGCCCAGACTGAGGTAGGCCTTGCCCATCGGCGGCGGTCCGCTGCGTGTGGTGGGAATGCGGGACGCCGCGGCTCAGGCCGGATCGCGCTCGCGCACGATGCTCACGCCCACCGCGCGCGCGCCGCGCACCGCGCCGGGCTTGCTCAGTTTCAACCGCACCCGGCGCACGCCGAACTCGTCGATCACGATCGCCGCCACGCGCTCGGCCAGGGTCTCGACCAGGCCGAAGTCCGACTGCGACACGTATTCGATGATGCGCTTGCTCACCGCCTTGTAGTTCAGCGTGTCCTCGATGGCGTCGCTGGCGGCGGGAATGCGGTTGTCGAACGTCATCTCCAGGTCGAACACCAGCGGCTGGCGGATGCGCCGCTCCCAGTCGTAGATGCCGATCAGCGCCTCGATCTCGAGGCCTTCGATGAAGACGTGGTCCATGGGCTGCCGTGATTCGTGACTCGTGATGCCGCAAAGCCTACAGGACGCGGCGCTCAAACCACCTCGGGCAAGGTCGCCATGTCCCAGCGCGGCGTCACCTTCACCGACGCGTCCTCGTGCTGCCCGGCCAGCAGCCGCAGCGCGCCGGCGTAGGCGATCATCGCGCCGTTGTCGGTGCAGAACGCCGGGCGCGGGAACGCGACCCGGCCGCCGCGGCGCTGCGCCATTTGCGCCAGCCGCGCGCGCAGGCGCTTGTTCGCGCCCACGCCGCCGGCCACCACCAGGGTCTCGCAGCCGGCCGCATCCAGCGCGCGCTCGCACTTGATCGCCAGGGTCTCCACCACCGCGTCCTCGAAACCGCGGGCGATGTCGGCCATGGTCTGCTCGCTCTGGTCGCTGTCGCGCCAGGCCAGCAGCACCTGGGTCTTCAGGCCGCTGAAGCTGAAATCCAGGCCCGGCCGGTCGGTCATGGGCCGGGCGAACTTGTACGCGCCGGCGCGGCCGCGCTCGGCCAGCGCGGCCAGCTGCGGCCCGCCCGGATAGGGCAGGCCCATGAGCTTGGCGGTCTTGTCGAAGGCCTCGCCGGCGGCGTCGTCCAGGGTCTCGCCCAGCAGCCGGTAGCGGCCGATGGCCTCCACCGACACCAGCTGGGTATGCCCGCCGGAGACCAGCAGGGCCACGAACGGCGGCTGCGGGCGGCCCTGCGGGTCGTCCTCCATCAGCGGCGCCAGCAGGTGGCCTTCCATGTGATGCACGGCCACGGCCGGGCGGTCCAGGGCCCAGGCCAGGGACCGGGCCACGCCGGCGCCTACCAGCAGGGCGCCGACCAGGCCGGGGCCCGCGGTGTAGGCCACCCCGTCCAGGTCGGCCACGTCCAGGCCGGACTCGGCCAGGGTCTGGCGGATCAACGGCAGCAACTTGCGCACGTGGTCGCGGCTGGCCAGCTCGGGCACCACCCCGCCGTACTCGGCGTGCAGGGCGATCTGGCTGTACAGGGCGTGCGCGCGCAGGCCGGCGTCGGTGTCGTACACCGCCACACCGGTCTCGTCGCAGCTGGTTTCTATGCCCAGAACCTTCACAGGCGGGCCTCTCGGATGGGGTCTTGCGCCTTCATGGGGGCTATGTTGCACCTTCCGTAGCCCCGCCGCTATAATGCACGGCTCGCCCGGTCTGCACGGGCCGGTCCCCGAATCCGAGATTACGTATGCCCAGCGTCAAAGTCCGCGAAAACGAGCCCTTCGAGTTTGCCCTGCGTCGTTTCAAGCGCACCTGCGAAAAGGCCGGCGTGCTCGCCGAGACCCGCAAGCGCGAGTTCTACGAAAAGCCGACCCAGGAGCGCAAGCGCAAGGCCGCCGCTGCGGTGAAGCGTCAGGCGCGCCGCGCCTCGCGCGACGTCACCAAGCGCCAGCGCTTGTACTGATCGCGCATCCCGTGTGCCCTGCCTTACGGTAGGGTACCGCGGATGACATCGAGCCGGCCGCGCCTTGCGCCGCCGGCTTTTTGCGTTTCGGCCGCCACGCAGCCGCGCAATTCCCCACAGCCCCCACCCGGCCGCCGTGCCAGGAGCCAGCCATGAGCCTCAAGCTACGCCTCACCGACGACATGAAGGCCGCGATGAAGAGCGGCGACAAGCACAGCCTGGGCGTGATCCGTCTGATCAACGCCGCGATCAAGCAGAAGGAAGTCGACGAGCGCATCGAGCTGGACGACGCCGCGGTGATCGCTGTGCTGGACAAGATGGTCAAGCAGCGCCGCGACTCGGTCAGCCAGTTCGAAGCCGCCGCGCGCGAGGACCTGGCTTCGGTCGAGCGCGAGGAGATCGCGGTGATCGAGCGCTACGTGCCGGCCAAGCTGGGCGAAGCCGAGATCCTGGCCGCGATCGACGCCGCCATCGCCGAGACCGGCGCCACCGGCCCGGCCGACATGGGCAAGCTGATGGGTCCGCTCAAGGCCAAGCTGGCCGGCCAGGCCGATATGGGTCTGGTGTCGGCGCTGGTGAAGAAGCGCTTGGCGGGCTGAAGTGCGATGCGCTTCCTGCGGTTCGTCATCCCGGAGCGCGACTCGCGCACCGGGATGCCGTATGGGCTGCTGACGATCGCCTACGACCGACTTCACTCGGGCGAACTGAGCTCCGACGTGGAAGCGCAGTTGAGGGAACACGTAGGCTGGCTGGAACGGAACCTGCCCATTCCGGACCGTTTCGCACGAAAGCGCAACGTATCCCACAAGAACACGCTCGGGCTTTCTTGGCTCAAGGCAGAAGCCACGCTGGCCGTAGGCCACATGCACGCGGTTGCTGGAATCCTGCGGACATATGGTTATCCGGTCGAAATGCTGGTGACCGCCCGTCCGGGCTATGTCGTATACGAGGACGACCAGCAGATCGTCGCCGAGCCTTTTCACGGCGAGCCCGCCTAATCCCCGGCGTCATGGCATCCTAGCCCTCCGATGGCCCGCATCCCCGACGCCTTCATCGACGACCTCCTCGCGCGCACCGACATCGTCGAGGTGATCGGCACGCGCGTGCCGTTGAAGCGCCAGGGCAAGGAGTACTCGGCGCGCTGTCCGTTCCACGACGAGCGCTCGCCCTCGTTCACGGTCTCGCCGAACAAGCAGTTCTATCACTGCTTCGGCTGCGGCGCGCACGGCACTGCGATCAGCTTCCTGATGAACTACGACCGCCTGGAGTTCCTCGATGCGGTCGAGGAGTTGGCCAAGCGCGTGGGCGTGGAAGTGCCGCGCGACACCCGCCAGCGCAACGAGGATTCCGACAGCCGCGATCTGTACGCCGCGGTCGAGGCGGCCGCGCGTTTCTTCCAGAAGCAGTACGGGCTCAGCGGCAAGGCTCAGGGCTACCTGGACAGCCGCGAGGTCAGCGCCGATATCCGCGAGCGCTTCCTCATCGGTTACGCGCCCGACGGCTTCAACGCCCTGCGCGACGCGCTGGGCACGGACGAGCGGCGGATGAAACTGCTCGAACGCGCCGGCCTGTTTTCCAAGAACGACAGCGGCCGCGTCTACGACAAGTTCCGCGACCGGGTGATGTTCCCGATCCACGATCGCCGCGGCCGGGTCATCGCCTTCGGCGGCCGCGTGCTGGACAAGGAAGACGGCCCCAAGTACCTCAACTCGCCCGAGACCCAGCTGTTCCACAAGGGCCGCGAACTTTACGGCCTGTGGCAGGTGCGCCAGGCGCACAACAAGATCCCGCGGCTGATCGTGGTCGAGGGCTACATGGACGTGGTCGCGCTGTTCCAGCACGGCGTGGACACCGCGGTGGCCACGCTGGGCACGGCGACCACGCCCGACCACGCCGAGCTGCTGTTCCGCAATGCCGCCGACGTGTACTTCTGCTTCGACGGCGACCGCGCCGGCCGCGGCGCGGCCTGGAAGGCGGTGGAATCGGTGCTGCCGCGCATGAAGGACGGCCGCCAGGCCTTCTTCCTGTTCCTGCCCGACGGCGAGGACCCGGATTCGCTGGTGCGCAAGGAAGGCGCCGCCGGCTTCGACGCGCGCCTGCGCGAGGCAGTGCCGCTGTCGCAGTTCCTGTTCGATTCGCTGGCCGCCGACGTCAACCTGGGCACGCTGGAAGGCAAGGGCCGCCTGGCCGAGCGCGCCAAGCCGCTGCTGGCGCAGATTCCCGACGGCGCCTTCGCCGACCTGATGCGCCAGCGTTTGACCGAACTCACCGGCGTGGGCGCACGCGCGAGCACGCCCGACACCCACGTGCCCGCGCAGCGCGCGCGCAACGCGCCCACGCCCGGCCAGAAGCGCTCGCTGGTGCGCGCGGCGATCTCGCTGCTGTTGCAACAGCCGGCGCTGGCGCTGCAACTGCAGGCGCCCTACGCCTTCGTTGGCTTGCGCCAGCCCGGCGTATCGCTGTTGTGCGAACTGCTGGATCTGGTGCAGCAGCGTCCCGACATCGGCACCGGCTCGCTGTTGGAGCACTTCGCCGAACACGAGCAGATCGGCGCGCTGCAGAAGCTGGCCAGCGCCACCCTGCCCGGCGGCGAGGAAAACCTGCAGCGCGAGTTCCTGGACGCGGTGTCGCAGCTGGAAAAGCAGACCGTGCTGCAGCGGCTGGACGAGTTGCAGGCGCGGCAGCGCGAAGAGGGCGCGCTCAGCGATGCGGAGAAGCGCGAACTGCTGGCCCTGCTGCAGATGCGCGCGGGCTTGCACAAGGTGCCCAGCGCGAACTAGCGCCGCTCAGCGGCAATGCGGCTGTCACCGCACCTAAACCGTTGCTTTTGCCCGTCTTCCCGCGAAGGCGGGAATCCAGAGCCGCGGTGTTCTGGTGTTATCTCAGCTTCCGTGCATGGATTCCCGCCTTCGCGGGAATGACGAGCGAGGCGTACGTGGACGCTCGGGAAAATATGGCGTCCACGCATCCCATACGGGCAACCCGTCAACCCCAGATTTCAGTCAACGCTCGTTTGAAATTGCCGCCCAACAACTTGGCGATGCGCGCATCGCTGTGGCCGCGCGCCGACAGCAGGCCGGCCAGGGTCTCGAGGCGGCGCGGGTGGTTGAGGTCGGGCAGAATCAGGTAGACATCGTCGGCCTCGCCCGGTGCGGAGATGCCCAGCGCGCGGCGCTCGGCGATGACCTTGCGGTGCTCGCGCTTGTACTCGGCGGTGAGCTGCACCGCCGACACGGTGCCGTCGCTGCCGATGCCCACGTGGTCTTCGCCGCAGACGTTGACCGCATGCTCCAGGTGCGCGATCAGGTCGGCCGCCATCGGCTGGCCCTTAACGCGCAGGAACGGCATCAGGTAGATGCCGACCACGCCGCCGCGCTGCGCCATCGCGCGCAGTTCCTCGTCGGTCTTGTTGCGCGGCAGCGCCGCCAGCGCCGCGCAGCCGCTATGGCTGACCAGCGCCGGCGACTTCGATGCCGCGAACGCGTCCAGCGCGGTGCGCCGACCGCTGTGCGACAGATCCACGGCGATGCGCTGCTCGTTCAAGGCCTCGATGATCTTGCGCCCATAACGGCTCAGGCCGGCGTCGGCCGGTTCCAGGCAGCCGTCGCCGACCAGGTTGCGCAGGTTGTAGGTCAGCTGCACGCTGCGCACGCCCAGGCGATGGAAGGTGGCGATACGGTCCGGGTCCTCGCCGATCGGCGTGGTGTCCTGGAAGCCATAGACCAGCGCGGTCTTGCGCTCGCGCTGGGCGCGGTCGAAGTCGGCGCCGTTGCGCGCGAGCAGCAAGTACTCCGGGCGTCGCGCGACCTCCTCGTTCCAACGGCTGATGTACTCGACCGTGTCCTCCAGAGCGTTGGCGTAGCGACCCACCGGCGCCACGGTGAGTTGCAACGCGCTCAAGCCGGAATCGCGCAGGTCGCCCAACTCCAGATCGGTGTAGGGCGAGTCGGGCTTGCGCCCCTCGCGGCCCAGTCCGCCGCAGGCGTCCATGGCGAAGGTATCGGCATACGGCGCCCAACCGGGCCTGCTTGCCGCCACCGCGCGCACCGGCCCACTGCCCGCCCATGCCGCCGCCATCGCCGTGCCGATCAGGAATCCGCGCCTGTCCATCGTCCGCCCTCGCTGAGTTCGCCCCGGTTGCGCGCGGATCAGCCCCAGACTTCGGTCATCACCCGCGCGAAGTTGCCGCCCAGGATCTTAGCGATACGCGCGTCCGAATGCCCGCGCGCCGACAGCAGCGCGGCCAGGGTGTCGAAGCGGTCGGCGGTGTTGAGGTCCGGCGGGAACAGCAGCAGGTTGGGATCGCGGTCCGGCTCGAAGATGCCGTCGGCGATCATCTGCTTGATCATCTCGGTGTTTTCCTTGCGGAACTCCGGCGTCAGCTCCACGGGGGTCAGGTTGAGATCGGTGCCGATGCCCACGTGGTCCTCGCCGCAGACCTTGATCGCATGCTCGATGTGCGCGATCACGTCGGCCGAGGTCTGCTGTCCCTGCTTGCGGATATAGGGCCAGAAGATCATGCCGGCCACGCCGCCGCGGTCGGCCATGAGCTTGAGCTCGGCGTCGCCGACCATGCGCGGCACGTCCACCAGCGCGCGGCAGCCGGTGTGGCCGATCAGCACCGGCGCCTTGGAAGCCAGGATGCCTTCGCGGATCGTGCGCTGGCCGCCATGAGCCAGGTCCACCACCATCTTCTCGGCGTTGAGCCGTTCCACCACCTGGTGGCCGAACCTGCTCAGGCCGGCGTTGCCGGGCTCGGTGCAGCCGTCGCCGACCAGGTTGCGGCGGTTGTGGGTGAGCTGGATCACGCGCACGCCCTGCGCGCGGAACTGCGGAATGCGCTCGACGTCCTCGCCCAGCGGTTCGGCGCCCTGGAAGGTGAAGATCAAACCGACCTTGTTCTCGCGCTTGGCGCGGTGCAGGTCCTCGCCGTTGCGCACCAACAGCAGCGCATCGGGATAGCGCTCGATGGTCTGCCGCCACTCGTCGGTGCGCTGCTTGAACAGGTTATAGGCCTCGTCCGTGTACCAGAAGCGGCCGTAGGGCGCGGGGTTGGTCATGACCGCGCTGAGCCCGGACTCGCGCAGCGCCTTCAGTGCGACCGGCACGCCGGGATCGTCGGGCTTGAGGAAGACCAGTTCGGTGCCGCCCAGGGCATCGATGGCCACGGTGTCGCGGTACGGTTTCCAGCGCGGCGCCGCCGCCACCGCCGGTACGGCCGTGGCCAACGCGGCCAGTCCGGCCGCCCCCAGGAACTCACGTCGGTCGATCATGCCTGCCCCCCTCTCCGTGTGGACTGGGGCCGACTCTAGCGCAGGCCCCGCCCACGCACCGACCGATTCGGCGCACGGCAAGAACCGTTCGACCGGAACAAGTGGCTCAAGCTGCCCGCTTTTCTTCCCCCTTTGGAAAAGGAGGACCGAGTGGGATTTGCTTTTGCCTACCCGCGCTAAGCCGCCGCGATCGCCTCGATCTCCAGCAACCACGCGCTGTCGTAGATATCCACGATCACCACCGTCAGCGCCGGCGCGTGGCGCAGACGGCCCAGCACCTGCTGGCGCACCTCGCGCGCGGCGTCGCGATCCTCGCGGCGGGCCAGGGAGACCGTGGTCTTGACCAGGTGTTCGTAACCCAGCCCCGCCGCGCGCAGTTGCGCCCCGACGTTCTCCCAGGCCAACCGGCACTGCGCGCGGAAGTCCGCGGGCACCTCACCCTCGGCATCCGCCGGCACCTGGCCGCTGACGAACAGCAGGCGCTGCGGCGCGCGCACCTCGGCGGCTTGGGCGTAGGTTCCGTCGGCCGGCGCATAGCTGCGCCGCGCCGCAACAGGCGGCGACGGCGCAGGTGCGGCAATGGCCAGCGGCGCGAACAGGCTCAGACCGGCAGTGCAAAAGGCGCGACGGTGCATGGAGGCGGCTCCGGGGACGGGAAATCACTATAACCGTTAAAACTTGTTTTACCGGTTTGGGCGCGCTAGCCTGCGCGGCATGGGCGGCCGTCGCCGCCGGAGCCGCCGACCATGCGCCTGCCTCCCTACGCCGCCGCCTGTCTGCTGTGCGTGTTCGCCCTGCCCGCTTGCGGCGCCGACGCACCGGGTGCGCAACGCTGGACCCCGCCCGCGCTGTCCAGCGACCAGTACGAATCCTCGCCGACCTTCTCGCCCGACGGCCGCGAGCTCTACTTCATGCGCGCCGACCGCGCTTTCGGCCGCTACCGCGTGCTGATGTCGCGCTGCGAGCGCGGCAGCTGGAGCGCAGCGGTGCCGCCCTCGTTCGCCGGCCCGGCCCAAGCGCAGGAAGCCGATCCGTTTCTCAGCCACGATGGCCAGCGCCTGTACTACGTGTCCTCGCGCGGCAACGCCGATCCCGACGATCTGGACATCTGGCGCGTGCAGCGCGGCCGCGACGGTGCGTGGTCGGTGCCGCAGCGCCTGCCCGAGCCGGTGAACTCGCGCGCATCCGAATTGCTGCCGCGCGAAACCGCCGACGGCCGCCTGTACTTCGGCTCGGCCCGCCCCGGCGGCCCCGGCCTCACCGACATCTACCTGGCCACACCGCACGGCGACGGCTGGGACGTGGCCCTGGTCGGTCCGCCGATCAGCACCGCCGAGCAGGAATACGAAGTGGAGGTCTCGCGCGACGGGCGCCAGCTGATCCTGGTGGGGCAGCGCGGCGACGGGCGTTCGCACTTGTACCGCTTCCAGCGCGAGGGCGAGGCCTGGGTCGCGCGCGGACGCGTGCCGGCGCGCGAGGACGTGTTCCAGGTCGGCCCGCTGCTATCGCCGCGCGGCGACAGGGTGCTGTTCGGGCAGGTCGCCGATACCCAGGATTCGGGCGAATTGTTCCTTGCCGATCTGGTGCCGGATCCGGATCGCCGCTGGCCGCCACGCTGCGCTGAGTAGCGACGGCGACGGCGACGGCCACAGCAAAAGCAAAAGCAAATCCCCCGTCGTCCGCTGCGCGGACGCCCGCCCCCTTTGTCAAAGGGGGCAAATAGCGCCGTTGCCTGTCTTCCCTTCGGCAGAGAGCGCCAACAACTCAGTCGCTTGTCTTCCCCCTTTGAAAAAGGCTGAGAGCGTGCGCTTGCGAACCGCAGGTTCGCGCACGATCGAACGCCCAACAAGCTGTGCTTGCTGGGCCGGAGGATCGAGGGGGATTTGCTTTTAGCCCACCGGCTGCAACTCGAACGCCGCCATCGGCTGCAGCAGCGGCTGCAACCAGTGGTCGACCAGGATGAACGCGAACAGGGCCATCAGGTAGACGATGGAATAGTTGAACACCTTCATCGCGTACAGCTCGTCCGGCGGGTCCATCAGCTTCCAGGCGTAGCCCAGGAACACCAGGCCCAGCACCAGCGCGCCGCCCAGGTAGAACAGGCCGCTCATGCCGGTGGCCCAGGGCAGCACGGTCACCACCACCAGCAGCACGGTGTAGAACAGGATCTGCCAGCGCGTGTACTGCACGCCGTGGGTGACCGGCAGCATCGGCACCATCGCGCGGGCGTAGTCCTCGCGGCGGAAGATCGCCAACGCCCAGAAGTGCGGCGGGGTCCAGACGAAGATGATCAGCACCAGAAGCAGCGCGTGCGGCTCCAAAGTGCCGGTGATCGATGCCCAGCCCAGCGCCGGCGGCGCGGCGCCGGCGATGCCGCCGATGACGATGTTCTGCGGCGTGGCGCGCTTGAGGTACACCGTGTAGACCACGGCGTAGCCGATCAGCGAGGCGAAGGTCAGCGCCGCGGTCAGGGGGTTCACCCACAGCACCAGGATGGTCATCGACAGCGCGGCCAGCGCCAGCGCGAACACCAGCGCCTGGGTCGGGGTGACTTGGCCGGCGACGATGGGGCGCCAGGAGGTGCGCGCCATCTTGGCGTCGATGCGCGAATCCAGCAGCTGGTTGATCGCCGCGGCGCTGGAGGCCGCGAGCCAGATGCCGAAGAAACCGAGCAGGCCGCGCCGCGTTTCCTCGGCGGTCGGCAAGCCGTCCACGGCCAGCAGCATGCCCACCAGCGCGGTGAACACGATCAGCGCGACCACGCGCGGCTTGGTCAGGTCCCAGTATTGGCGCAAGCGCAAGGTCGCCATGCTCACGGCTCCGGGGTGCGCAGGCGCGCGAGCAGCGAGACCAGCACGAACAGCAGCAGCACCGCGCCGGCGTTATGCAGCACCGCCACGGTCAGCGGCAGGCTGAGCTTGACGTTGGCGATGCCCAGGCCGACCTGGGCCAGGGTCAGCAGCGCGAGCAGGCTACCCCAGCCGCGCATGCCGGGCGTGCGCAGCAGGCGCTGCGCCAGGAACAGCAGGTAGACGAAGACCACGCCGGCCATGATCCGGTGCGCGAGCTGGATGGCGATGCGCGCCTCGCCGTCGAGGATGCCGCCTTCGTAGTCCACGCCGATGCCGCGCCACAGCACGAAGCCCTCGGCGAAGTCGTGGCGCGGCCACCACTGGCCCACGCAGGTTGGGAAATCGTTGCCGCAGGCCAGCGCGGCGTAGTTGGCGCTGGTCCAGCCGCCCAGCGCGATCTGCACGCCCAGCACGACCAGGCCGACGATCAGCAGCTTGCGCACGATGGCCGCGTCGGCCAGGCGGATCGGCTGGTGAGTCGCGCGCCAAGCCATCCACAGCAGCAGCGAGAAGGTCAGCAGGCCGCCGAGCAGATGGCCCATGACCACGATCGGCTTGAGCAGCCAGGTCACGGTCCACATGCCCAGCAGGGCCTGGAACACGATCACCGCCAGGGTCAGCGCGGCCACGCGCGCCAGGTCGCTGTTGTTCCAGCGCAGCGCGGCGAACAGCAGCACGGCCTCGCCCAGCGCGGCCAGCACCGAGGCGGCGGCGTGCTGGCCCTTCATGTACAGCGGGATCGACACCGCCACCAACGCGGCGGCCGCGATCACCTGCGCCACGCCGTAGCTGCGCCGGCGCGCGGCCAGCAGCGCCAGGGTCAGGGTCAGCAAGCCGAGCAGGCCGGCGATCATGCGGTGGAACTGCTCGCGCCAGGCCTTGTGCACTTCCACCGGGCGGATCGCGGTGGCGGCGTGGTCGGCGGCCTCGTGCGCGGCGGTGGGCCACGCGGCGCGGCCGTAGCAGGTCGGCCAGTCCGGGCAGCTCAGACCGGCATTGGACAGGCGCACGAACGCGCCGAACACGATCACGCACAGCGCGAGCGCGACCGCCAGCCAGGCGATGCGGTGGAAGTGGCGGTACCAGGTCGGTTTGAACGTCACGTTCATTGCGGAACTCTTGCGGTGGGGACACACCCGCGGCGCGGACCTCGCGGCCCGCGCGCGGTCACATCAGTTTCAGCAGCTTGGCCAGGTCCTGGCGCAAGCCCGAAGGATCGAAGCCGGGAGCGTAGCGCAGAATGACGAAGCCGTTCGGGTCGATCACGTACACCGGCACCCCGCGCGGATCGTCTACGCGCGGCAAGCCGGCGCGCAGCTCGGGCGAGGGCTGCAGCACGCGCAGCGCGGCCGGGTGCGAGGCGCCGGCCGGCGGCGTGCCGACCCAGAGCAGATGCACTTCGTCGGCGTCCTTGCCGAACAGCTGCCAGACCTTGTCCAACTCGGCGGCCAGCTGCACGCAGGGCTGCGCGCAGTTCGCCGGCGGCGCGACCACGATGCGCCACATGCGCTCGGCCGGGCGCCATTCGTAGACGCTGCCGTCGGCCAGGCGCGGGGTCACCGCGCGCAGGTCCGAAGGCGGCTGCAGCAGCTCGCCGTGGTTCTTCATGCCCTGCGGGCGCCAGCCGGAGAAGCGCAGCAGGCCGGCCACGAGCATGCTGCCGAAGAACACGGCGAAGATCGCC
Organism: Lysobacter silvisoli; assembly: GCF_003382365.1. Classification (NCBI taxonomy): domain Bacteria; kingdom Pseudomonadati; phylum Pseudomonadota; class Gammaproteobacteria; order Lysobacterales; family Lysobacteraceae; genus Lysobacter; species Lysobacter silvisoli. The sequence continues at coordinate 195,062 of NZ_QTSU01000005.1, forward strand.
ACCAGCATCCAGCGGTTGCGGTTGCGCGCGGCATCGGGAGCGGGAGCGTTCATCGGCGGGACTTCCGGAAAGTGAGGATCAAAGCGGTGATGAGCACGGCGGCGGCCAGGGCGAACCACTGCAAGGCGTAGCCGCGGTGCTGTTCCGGCGGCAAGGTGTTGGCCAGCAGCTCCAGGTCGCGGTCGTAGCCCAGCGGCAGCGCCGGGTCCAGGCGCAGCACGCGCGGCGCCAGCGCCGGCAGCTGCAGGCCCTGGCCGATCGCGGCGGTGTCCACGCGGGTCAGCAGCCAGCCCTGGCCTTCGCGGCCCAGCGCCGGGCCCAGGGCGATGCCGGTGGACGGCGGCGGCGCCAGCAGGCCGCGCAGTTCCAGCTCGCCTTCAGGCTTGGGCACGCTGGGGAAGTCGCGGCGCCCGTCCAGCGGCAGCCAGCCCAGATCGACCAGCAGGGGCGCGCCCGCGGCCGGCAGGAACACGCGATAGGCGCGCACACCGGCGCGGCCGTTGCGCTGCTGGTTGTCCAGCAACAGCGCGCCGCGCGCGTCGAAGCTGCCACGCCCGCTGGCCCAGTCGTAACCGCGGCTGCGCGCGGGATCGGCCGCCAGCGCCAGCGCGTTGGGCACGCGCTGGCCGAGCACGCCGGCGGCGGCGTCGAGCATGGCCTGCTTTTCGACCGCGCGGCGCGACTGCCACAGACCCAGGTGGGCGAAGCCGGCGATGGTCAGCAGCGCCAGCGTCCAGCCCACGATCAGGTTGCGGCGGCGGCTCACCCCATCCTCCCGCCGGGCTGCGATAATCGCTGTCGCGCCGCCACGCGCGCGCCGCCGGAGGCCGCCATGAACGACTCGCTCAAGACCCTGCTGATCATCGCGTTCCTGGTCGTCATCGTCTGGAACCTGGGCGCCGGCCTTTATTACATGCTCGTGGACAAGGGTCAGAGCAAGCGCACCGTCAACGCCCTGACCCGACGTATCGCGCTGTCCGTCGCGCTGATCCTGATCATCGTCCTGTCGATCAAGATGGGCTGGATCCAGCCGCACGGGATCGGCTCCAACCCGAATTGAGGCCCCCGCGCGGAGGCGACCGCGGCGCGCAGCGCGCCTGACGGCGGAAAACTCGCGACTCCCAAGACGCAAACGGGCCGGCAGTGCCGGCCCGGTGCGCAACGGTGTCGCCTGCGCTTACAGCACGTAGACGAACAGGAACAGGCCCAGCCAGACCACGTCGACGAAGTGCCAGTACCAGGCCACCGCTTCGAAGGCGAAGTGGTTGTCCTTGTCGAAGTGGCCCTTCAGGCAGCGGAACCAGATGATCGCGAGCATCAGCGTGCCCAGGGTCACGTGCGCGCCGTGGAAGCCGGTGAGCATGAAGAAGGTCGAACCGTAGATGCCCGAGCCCAGGGTCAGGTTCAGTTCCTTGTAGGCGTGGATGTATTCCTCGGCCTGGAAGTACAGGAACACGCAGCCCAGCAGCACGGTCAGGCCCAGGAAGGTCAGCAGCTGCTTGCGGTGGCCGGCCTTGAGCGCGTGATGGGCGATGGTGATGGTCACGCCCGAGGTCAGCAGGATCAGGGTGTTGAGCAGCGGCAGGCCCCAGGCGGGGATGGTCTCGAAGGTGCCGCCGATGGCGCCCGGGCCGTTGGTCGGCCAGCCCGCGGCGTAGTTAGCCCACAGCAGGTTGTTGGTCATCACGCCGTCGCCCTCGCCGCTCAGCCACGGCAGCGCGAACTGGCGGGCGTAGAACAGCGCGCCGAAGAAGGCGGCGAAGAACATCACTTCCGAGAAGATGAACCACATCATGCCCATGCGGAAGGACACGTCGACCTGGCGGTTGTAGTGGCCGCGCACCGACTCGCGGATCACGTCGCCGAACCAGCCGAACAGCACGCCGCACAGCAGGGCGATGCCGACGAAGAACGCGGTCTTGCCCCAGGCATCCTCGTTAAGCCAGTTGGCCAGGCCGATCATGGTCACGAACAGGGCGATCGAGCCCAGGAACGGCCAACGGCTGCTATGCGGCACGAAGTAGATGTTGGCGTCTGGCGTGTGAGCTTGGCCCATGGCGGCGTTCCGTTATGTGCTACTGAAATGTAATCGGCTCAAGGCGCCGACAGCGGCGACGCCGGCGATTTCGCCGTCGTGCCCTGCTGCTGCGCGGTGAGTACGTCGTTCTTGAAGAAGGTATACGACAGGGTGATGGTGCTGACGTCGTCGGGCAGGTTGGGATCGACGATGAAGCGCACCGGCATGTCGCGCTTCTCGCCCGCCGCCAGGGTCTGGGCGGTGAAGCAGAAGCATTCGGTCTTGCTGAAATAGCCCGACGCGCGCGCCGGCGCCACCGACGGCACGGCGCTGCCGACGATGGTGCGGTCGCTGTCGTTGTGGGCGTAGTAGGTGGTCTCGTACTGCTCGCCCGGACGCACCTGCATGGTCAGCTGGTTGGGGTGGAACGACCACGGCAGCTTGGAGTTCACGCCGCCGTCGAACTGCACCGTGACCAAGCGCGCGGCCTGCTTGGTCGCCGCCGCGGCCTCCCCTTCGGCGGCGGTGCGCTCCAGGCGGATGCCGAACACCTTCTCGCAGGCGATGCGGTACAGCGGCACCAGGCTGAAGGTGAACGCGAACGCGGCCAGCGCCACCAGCACCAGCTTGCCCAGCCCCGCGGCGTTGTTCCTGGCCTGCGGCTCGCTCATTGCGCGAACACCCCGCTGGCGATGAACGCCGCGTAGATCGCCACCGCGATCGCCGCCACCACCCACGCCGTGCGCCGCACGCCCTTGCGGCGCGCCTCGGTCTCCGGATTGTGCGTGGTCTTGTTCATCGTTTAGTCGCCGCGGATCCCCCGCCTTTGGAGGCCCCTTAAGTTAAGGGGCCGGCCTTGCGAAGCAAGGCGGGGTTGTGGGATGCAATCCGAATCTATCCGAAGCAACGATCTCCGAGCTTCTTTCTGTGCGTAAGGTTCAGTGCGTGATGTCGCCGTGGGCGAGGTCGCCATCGCGAATCACCGGCGGCGTGCTGAAGGTGTGGTGCGGCGCCGGGCTCGGCACGGTCCACTCCAGGCCCTTGGCGCTGTCCCACGAACGGGCTTCGGCCTTGGCGCCGTACTTCTTCGAGTGCCACAGGATGCCCAGCATCATGAACGGGGTCAGGAACATGCCGAAGGCGCCGATCGAGCTGACCAGGTTCCAGTCGGCGAAGACCACGTTGTAGTCCGGGATGCGGCGCGGCATGCCGGCCAGGCCCAGGAAGTGCTGCGGGAAGAACAGCAGGTTCACGAACACGATGGTCCACCAGAAGTGGAACTTGGCCATCTTCTCGTTGTACATGCGGCCGGTCCACTTCGGCCACCAGTAGTACACCGCGGCGATGATGGAGAACAGCGCGCCGGTCACCAGCACGTAGTGGAAGTGGGCGACCACGAAATAGGTGTCGTGGTACTGGAAGTCGGCCGGCACGATCGCCAGCATCAGGCCCGAGAAGCCGCCGATGGTGAACAGGATCACGAAGGCGATCGCCCACAGCATCGGCGATTCGAAGCTGATCGAACCGCGCCACATGGTGGTGACCCAGTTGAACACCTTCACGCCGGTCGGCACCGCGATCAGCATGGTGGCGAACATGAAGTAGATTTCGCCGCCCAGCGGCATGCCCACCGTGAACATGTGGTGCGCCCACACGATGAACGACAGGAACGCGATCGAGGCGGTCGCGTACACCATGGCCTGGTAGCCGAACAGCGGCTTGCGGCTGAAGGTCGGGATGATTTCCGACACCACGCCGAACGCCGGCAGGATCATGATGTAGACCTCGGGGTGACCGAAGAACCAGAAGATGTGCTGGAACATCACCGGGTCGCCGCCGCCGGCCGCGTTGAAGAACGAGGTGGCGAAGAACTTGTCGGTGAGCAGCATGGTCACCGCGCCGGCGAGCACCGGCATCACCGCGATCAGCAGGAAGGCGGTGATCAGCCAGGTCCAGCAGAAGATCGGCATCTTCAACAGGTCCACGCCCGGGGCGCGCATGTTGAGGATGGTGGCGATGACGTTGATCGCGCCCATGATCGAGCTGATGCCCATCATGTGGATGGCGAAGATCGCGAAGGCCACGTTGGAACCGCCCTGCAGCGACAGCGGCGGGTACAGGGTCCAGCCGCCGGCCGGCGCGCCGCCGTCCAGGAACAGGGTGACCAGCAGCACGCTGAAGGCGAACGGCATGATCCAGAAGGACCAGTTGTTCATGCGCGGCAGCGCCATGTCCGGCGCGCCGATCTGCAGCGGGATCATCCAGTTGGCCAGGCCGACGAAGGCCGGCATCACGCCGCCGAAGATCATGACCAGGGCGTGCACCGTGGTCATCTGATTGAAGAATTCGGGGCTGACGTGCTGCAGGCCCGGCTCCATCAGCTCGGCGCGGATGATGACCGACATGCCGGCGCCGATGATGAACATGATGAAGCTGAACACCAGATACAGCGTGCCGATGTCCTTGTGGTTGGTCGAGAAGAACCAACGCTCGATGAAGCCCTGCTTGTGGGCGTGGTGATCATCGTGATGATCGGCGACGGGGTGCGTGGCAGCCATGGCCTACCTCTGAATTAGTGCTGGTCGATCAGCCGGCGACCGCGGCGGCGGTCGGGGCGTCGGAGTTCGGGGTGCCGGCGGTGGCCGGAGCCGGGGCGGCCGCCGGAGCGGCTTCGGCCGGAGCGGCGGGCGCGGCCGGAGCCGGCGCGTTCTTCGCCTTCTGTTCGGCCAGCCACTGCTGGTACTCGGCCGGCGGCACCGCGCGCACCACGATCGGCATGAAGCCGTGGTCCTTGCCGCACAGTTCCGCGCACTGGCCGCGGTACACGCCCGGCTGCTTAATTTCGGTCCAGGCCTCGTTGACGATGCCCGGGATCGCGTCCTGCTTCCAGCCCAGCGCCGGCACCCACCAGGCGTGGATCACGTCGTCGGCGGTGATCACGAAGCGGATCTTGGTGTCGGTGGGCAGCACCAGCACGTTGTCGACGTCGAGCAGGTAGTGCTCGTGGTCGGCCTGGGTGACGGTCTTCTTGCTCTGGCGCAGCTGGTCGCTCTTGCGGTCCAGGCGGCTGGTGAAGGACACGCCCTCGCCCAGGTAGTCGTACTTCCACATCCACTGGAAGCCGGTGACCTTGACGGTCATCTTGGCGCCCTCGTGGGTGTTGTACATGGCGATCAGCTTGCTGGTGGCCGGGAAGGCCATCGCCACCAGCAGCACCACCGGGACCACGGTCCAGATGATTTCCAGCTTGGTGCTGTGGGTGAAATCCTTGTCCGCGACCGCGCCCTTGGAGTGGCGGAACTTGAACATGGCCACGGCCATGGCGCCGAACACCAGGATGCCGATCGCCACGCAGATCCACAGCGCCAGCATGTGCGCCTCGTAGGCGTTGACGGACTGGGCGGTGACGCCCCGGCCCATGTTCAGCTGCCACGGCTTGGGATCGGCCGCCTGCGCAAATGCAAGGACCGGCAGCGCCATGGCGGCGACGCCCACTGCCCACTGCTGGAAACGACCGGCTTTCATCAGTTCGAGCCCCGACTTAAATCATGAAAGGTTGCGTTGTCTGCTCCGCGGGCTGCCCCTCCGGGCCCCGGCCCCGGAGCCTGGCGGGGCGCGGGGGGACCGTCCTGGAAGAGGTGGCTGGCGAGCCCGGCTAGGGCCCATCACGCCGCGGACGGCGCTACGGATAATCCGCGAAATGGTAGCCGCCACCCCGCTTTGCGGCAACCCGCAGGGCTTGCGCGCGAGGCCTTGCGCCCTTGCGCGGACGGCTGCGTCGCGGGGTTTGGGGCACGCCGTCACGGCTGGCCGGCCCGACCCGGCAGCCCCGGCCGCCAGGACCGACGCGCCGATCGCCCGCCCGCGACAGGCCCGATTCGACCGAAAGCTCTAAACTACCGGGCTCCCCTCCCGCTCGCCGCGGTCCGAATGACCTACGACAACGCCTCCGATGCCGCCGACGGCCCGCCGCCGCGCGCGCTGATCAGCCCCGAACTGCCCCCGGCCCCGGCCGCCCCGCGCGCGGCCATCACCGCCGCCTGGGTCCGCGACGAAGCCGTCCACGTGCGCCGCCTGCTGGAACAGGCGCGGCTGCCCGAGGCCGACCGCAGCGCCGCCCAGGCCACCGCCGCCGACCTGGTCCAGCGGGTGCGCGCCCGCGCCCAGGACCAGGGCGCGATCGAAGCCTTCATGCGCCAGTACGACCTGGGCAGCGAGGAAGGCGTGCTGCTGATGTGCGTGGCCGAGGCCCTGCTGCGCATTCCGGACCAGGAAACGGCCGACAAGCTGATCCGCGACAAGCTCGGCGACGCCGACTGGAAGCGCCACCTGGGCCAGTCCGACTCGGTCCTGGTCAACGCCTCCACCTGGGGCCTGATGCTGACCGGCAAGCTGGTCGACCTGGCCGACGACACCAAGCGCGACGTGCACAACGCCTTCAAGCGCCTGGTCGGCCGCGTCGGCGAGCCGGTGATCCGCCTGGCCGTGCGCCAGGCGATGCGCATCATGGGCCACCAGTTCGTGATGGGCCGCACCATCGGCGAGGCCCTGTCGCGCTCGCGCAAGGGCGACAACGCCAGCTATCGCTATTCCTTCGACATGCTCGGCGAAGGCGCGCTGACCACCAAGGACGCGCTGCGCTACCAGGAGGCCTACCGCCAGGCCATCCACGCCATCGGCAAGAGCGGCCCGGCCGGCCACTTCCTGCAACACGACGTGTTCGCCGCGCCCAGCATCTCGGTCAAGCTCTCGGCGCTGCACCCGCGCTACGAGCACGCCAAGCGCGAACGCGTGTTCGCCGAACTGGTGCCGCGCGTGCTGGAGCTGGCGCAGCTGGCCAAGAGCTACGGCATCGGCTTCACCATCGACGCCGAAGAGGCCGACCGCCTGGAAATGTCGCTGGACGTGATCGCCGCGGCCTATTCGGACAAGTCGCTGGACGGCTGGCAGGGCTACGGCCTGGCCGTGCAGGCCTACCAGAAGCGCGCGCCGGAGGTGATCGACTTCCTCGCCGACCTGGCCCGCCGCACCGGCCGCCGCATCCCGGTGCGCCTGGTCAAGGGCGCGTACTGGGACAGCGAGGTCAAGCGCGCCCAGGTCGACGGCCAGCTCGGCTACCCGGTGTTCACGCGCAAGCCCAACACCGACGTGTCCTACCTGGCCAACGCCCGGCGCATGCTCGAGGCCAGCGACGCGATCTACCCGATGTTCGCCACCCACAACGCGCAGACCATCGCCACCGTGCACCGCATGGCCGCCGGGCGCGCGTTCGAGTTCCAGAAACTGCACGGCATGGGCGACGACCTCTACGCCGAGGTGGTGCCGGCCGACCGCCTGGACGTGCCCTGCCGCGTGTACGCGCCGGTGGGCTCGCACGAGGATCTGCTGCCCTACCTGGTGCGCCGCCTGCTCGAGAACGGCGCCAACTCCAGCTTCGTCAACCGCATCACCGACGAAGACGTGGCCATCGACGAGCTGATCCAGGACCCGGTGGAAACCGTGTCCGCCTTCGCCAGCATTCCCCACCCGCGCATTCCGCTGCCGGCCGATCTGTACCGCAGCTTTGGTTACGACAGGACCAACTCCATGGGCGTCAATCTCGCCAACGACCAGCAACTGCACTCCCTGGCCGACCAGGTCAACGCCGCGATCAAGGACTGGCGCGCCGCGCCGCTGGTGCCCGGCGCCAATGCCGGCGGTCCCGACATCGCCGTGACCAACCCGGCCGACCGCCGCGAGACCGTGGGCCAGTGGCGCGCGGCCGACAGCGCCACCGTCGAGCTGGCGCTCAAGAACGCGGTGGCCGCGCAGGAAGCCTGGGACGCGACTCCGGCCGCCAGCCGCGCCGCGATCCTGGAGCACGCCGCGCAGCTGCTGGAAGACCGCATGCCGCAGTACCTCGCGCTGTGCACCAAGGAAGCCGGCAAGACCATTCCCGACGGCGTGGCCGAAGTGCGCGAGGCGGTGGACTTCCTGCGCTACTACGGCGCCCAGGCGCGCAAGCTGTTCGCGCCCGAAGCGCTGCCCGGCCCCACCGGCGAGTCCAACACCCTGCACCTGTCCGGCCGCGGCGTGTTCGTCTGCATCAGCCCCTGGAACTTCCCGCTGGCGATCTTCCTGGGCCAGGTGTCGGCGGCGCTGGCCGCCGGCAACAGCGTGATCGCCAAGCCGGCCGAGCAGACCAACCTGATCGGCTACTACGCGGTCAAGCTGCTGCACGAAGCCGGCGTGCCCGAGGCGGTGCTGCAGTTCCTGCCCGGCGACGGCGCCACCGTCGGCGCCGCGCTCACCCGCGACCCGCGCGTGGCCGGCGTGGCCTTCACCGGCTCCACCGACACCGCGCGCGCGATCAACCGCGCCCTGGCCGCGCGCGACGCCGCCATCGGCGTGCTGATCGCCGAAACCGGCGGTCAGAACGCGCTGATCGCCGACTCGTCCTCGCTGCCCGAGCAGCTGGTCAAGGACGCCATCGGTTCGGCCTTCACCTCCGCCGGCCAGCGCTGCTCGGCCGCGCGCGTGCTGTTCGTGCAGGACGACATCGCCGACAAGGTGGTGCAGATGCTGGCCGGCGCCATGGCCGAGCTCAAGGTCGGCGACCCCGGCCTGCTGTCCACCGATGTGGGCCCGGTGATCGACGCCGACGCACTGAAGATGCTCGACGACCACGCCGCGCGCATGGACAAGGAAGCGAGCAAGATCGCCGAGGTCGCGCTGGACGCCGACGCCGCGCACGGCAGCTACTTCGCCCCGCGCGCCTACGCGCTCAAGTCGCTGGACCAGCTGACCAAGGAAGTGTTCGGCCCGGTGCTGCATGTGATCCGCTGGAAGGCCGATCAGCTCGACGCGGTCATCGACGCGATCAACGCCACCGGCTACGGCCTGACCCTGGGCATCCACTCGCGCATCGACGAGACCATCGAGCGCATCAGCGCGCGGGTCAAGGTCGGCAACTGCTACGTCAACCGCAACCAGATCGGCGCGGTGGTCGGCGTGCAGCCCTTCGGCGGCCAGAACCTGTCCGGCACCGGCCCCAAGGCCGGCGGCCCGCACTACCTGCCGCGCTTCACCACCGAGAAGACCATCACCGTCAACACCACGGCGGCCGGCGGCAACGCCTCGCTGCTGACGCTGGGCGACTGACGGCGTCCGCGTCCATGCGGTAAAGAAGAGCCCCGCGCAATGCGGGGCTTTTTTTGCATCGAAAGCGCAGTATGCAGAACAGTTGCGGCTGCATTTCATGTGCCTGCCGGCAGTTGCGATCGCCGGCCAAATTGACACGACGATCGACGCCGTGCTGGTATGAATTCTGCGAAAGCCTGCAGGCAGCAAGCGAAGCTCGCCGTTGTTGAAGTCGGGCGTATCCGTTGCGGACCAACTGATCTTGGACGCATCGATTCAAGGAGGAGCGCGACACGCCAATGAGCACGATGTCATTTCAGGCAAAACCGCCGGCGAATGCGCAGGGCTGTATACGCCGGCTGCTCCTGCTCCCGCTCCCGCTGCTCCTGGCCTGCCAGCCGCACCCTCGGGCCCCAGCCGATAGCGCGAACGCCGAGTTGTCGGTGATCGAGGTCGCGGCGCCGGTCTACCAGCCCGCGCAAGGCGCGCGACCTGCGGCGAACGAGGAAGCCATGTGCAAGGCCTGGGTCCTGGACAAGGCGCAGGCCGAATCGTTCTTCCGCCTGAGCCGGCCGCTGCGCGAAGGCGAACGGCACGACTTCGACTGGCTGCCGTGCTCGATCAAGGGCTGTCTGCGCGCGCAGGGGCGCGATTGGGCGTTCGAGATCAATGCCGCGGGCACCAGCGCCTGGTTCGGCGGCGAGGAAACGCGCTCGTTCGGCTGCTCGCAGGCGCAGTGCGAGCCGCTGGTGATCCTGATGCCGGATCCGGCGGGCGGATGAACCGGCCCGGCGCGGGCCGTATGCGCAAAAGAAGAGCCCCGCGAGCGCGGGGCTTTTTCCTTTGCGGGCTCAGCGCCTGTATCGCTGCCCAGGCGCCCCGCGATCGCGGGGCGCCGTCAGGGCAAGGACCGCTCAGCGGCGCGGGCCGCCGGGCTCGCACAGCACCGCATTGCGCGAGGTGCGCGTAGCGCTCTGGCCGTCGGCGGTGGTCACCACCAGGGTCGCCGTGGCGCCACTGGCGATCTCGGCCGAACGGCCGTCGGCGGACTGCCACAGCACGTTGCTCCAGCTGTAGCTGTACGGCGCGACGCCGCCGCTGACCGTCGCGGTCACCACGATGGTGTCGCCGCAGCCGCGGGTGAGCACCGGCAGGCCCACGGTGAACGGACCCACCGACTCGTAGGCCGGGCGGTCGTCGAACACCTGCGCCCAGCGGCCGTCGAAACCGCCGTTCTGGGCCAGCTGCCAGCCGTTCAACAGCCACTGGCCGGCCTCGTAGTGCTCGCGCGTGTCGATGCCGCCGGAGTGGACCAGCAGGTCGTGCTGGCGCCAGTACACGTTCAGCGACGCATAGTCGCCGCTGGCGTCGGCGCGGTTGCGGTTGTAGCTGTCGCGGCCGGCGCCGGTGTAGCCGCCGAGCTTGTCCGAACCGGAGATGGTGTCGGCATTGGTCTCGGCCGAGTACGCGCCCCACAGCCAATCCTTGCCCAGCACGCCATCGCGGCCGTCGGTGAGGCTGGAACTGGAGGTGTCGCGCGAGAGCACGTAGAAGCGCTGCAGGCCGGCCGGCACTTCGATCTGGCCGGCTTCGTCGACGATCGGGCTGTCGAGCAGGATGTCGGCGGTCTGGCCCGAATTCCAGTTGGTCGACCAGTTCGCGCCCGACCACTGCCCGCCGAACACGTCGGCCAGGTCCTGCAGTTCGTAGGTGATGCGCTTGACCAGCGACCACGACACCGTGTCGTCGCGTCCGGCGGCCAGGGCGAAGGCGTTGTCGTAGCGGATCGTGCTCGCGCCCCAGGCCGACACCGCCGAGGGCGAGGTCTCCGGCACCCAGACGTAATGCACCGACTTGTCGTCGTCGTTGGTCACCTCCACTTCGGCCGAGTTGTTGTTGGTGCGGCGCGTGGCGATGGTGGCGTAGCTGTCCTGGACGAAATGCAGCTCGTGGCCGTGCGTGCCCAGCTCGGTGTTGTCCTCGTCGGCCTGCCAGATCATCACGTGCTTGCCGTCGGCGACCTGCATGAAGTTCAGGTCCGGGCTGCCGTAGCTGCGCATCACGTGGTCTTTGTGGCTGGTGATGGTCACGTGGCCCACGTACTCGCCGCCGGCGCCGGGCGTGCCGCCCACGCCACGCACCACGATCTCGATGCGCTCCCAATCGTGGATCTCGTTGGCCTTCTTATCCACCGGATGATAGACGTGGTACAGCAGCAGCAAGGCCTTGCTGTTGCCGTCCATGAACTCGACCGCCGACGAATACAGAGTGGGACGGATGCGCCAGTTCGAATAGGCGCCCGAACGCGTCTGCGATGCGTAGATGTACTGCGACAGCAGGTTCGGCCAGGTGTAGCGGTTGTTGGCGAAATTGCCGTCGCGGTCGAAATCGTAGTTGGATATCCAGTCGCGTCCCGGCTTGCTGGAGTTCTCCTCGGCGCGCTGCAGGATCACCGGCGCGTAGTACTGCTGATAGGTCTTGCGCTCGGCCGCGGTCAGCAGCCAGGCCTGCGCCTGCACGCTGCGCACCGGCAGCAGCGCGAGCAGCACCGCCAGCGCGGCGAGCAGCCAGCGCAGGCTTACGGCGGGTACGGTGAAACCGCCCGAACGCGAATAACGCTCGGGGCGAATAGCCAGATCCATGTTCGTCTCCTTAGTCCTTCAAGGTGCCTGCGTGGCAGGCCGCTGCGCGATGCGGCGCACGCGGCGCATCGCGAGCCCATTGCGCGCACCGGACCGGGGCGCTGTCAATCGCGGCGATCGTCCGCCTTGAATCGGTTGCGCGCATGCGCGCGAATCGGTTGGCCCACGGTAGGGAGCGCGCCCGCTTGCGACGTTGCGCTGCCGCGCATTCAGACAGCCGCGGAGGGCGCCTGCTGAGCGCGCGCGCCGAACAGCCGCGCCAATCCCAACGCGCACCCCAGACCGACCGCGCAATAAACCAGCCACGGCAGGCAAGGCCACTGCCGCGCGCCGGCCAAGTCCACCAGCCAGCCGCCGGCCACGCTGCCCAGCGCGCCGCCCACGGCCAGGCTCAGCGAACTGGCGCCCAGGAACGCGCCCAGCGCGCGCGGATCGGCCATGCCGGCGATCAGGGTCTGCTGGGTCGGCCGGGTCATCACCGCGCCCAGCGCGAACGCGGCCACGCAGGCCAGGAAGCCGGCGAAGTCCGACACCCAGCCGATCGCGCCGGTGGCCAGCGACATCAGCGCCACGCCCGCCACCAGCACCTGCGCCGTCGACCAGCGCCGCTCCAGCCAGCGCACCAGCACGTACTGCAGGCTCACCGTCAGCACCGCGCTGACCGCGAACATCAGCCCTACCCCGTCGCTGCCGCCGTACAACTTTTGCGCGAGCAGGGGAAAACTGAGATTGATCTGCACGGCCAGGAACCAGTACAGGCCCATCAGCGCGATCAGTGCGACGAAGCGGCGGTCGCGCCAGACCAGGCCCAGGCCGCGCGACGGCGGCGCCGGCTCGGGCATCTCGACCTTGGGCAGCCAGACCAGGGCGACGACGAAGTTGGCGGCGAAACAGGCGGCCGCGACCAGACACACCACGCGGAAGTCGTAGCGCAGCAGCGCCACGCCCAGCAGCGGGCCCAGGGTGGTGGCCACGCCGCCGACCCAGTTGCTGGCCGCGTAATAACGCGGCCGGGTCTCGGCCGTGGTCAGTGCCGCGATCGAGGCCTGGTAGGGCGCCTCGAACAAGGCACCGCCCAAGGCCGACAACACCATCGCCCACAGCAGAGCGGGCAGGTCTTGCGCATACGCCAGGCTGGCGAAGCCCAGCGCGCGCAGCAGCACGCCCAGGCAGATCATGCGCCGCGCGCCGTAGCGATCCGAGAGCAGGCCGCCCAGCAGCGCCAAGCCTTGTTGCGTCAACTGCCGCACCGCTAACGCCACGCCCACCGCGGCGGCGGCGAAGCCGAGCCGGTCGACGTAATGCACCGCCACCAGCGGCATCAGCATGGCGTAGCCGGTCACCATCAGGAAGGTGTAGACCAGCAGGCCGTTGAGGCCGCGCCGGCGCGCGGCCTGGTCCAGTGGCGCGCTCGCGCTCATGCCGCCGCGCGCGCGCCGTCGTAATCCGGTGCCCGGTACAGATGGATCGGCGTCGGGTCGGCGCTGAACTGCGAGAACGGGAACGGTTCGGCCGACACCGCCGCCACGCCGTGGCCCAGGAAGCGCGGCACGATCGCGCTGCCGGTCTGGGCGTAGACCACCAGGGGCACGCCGCGCGCGCGCAGCGTGGCCAGGATCTCGTCGAAGGAACCGTTGGACAGGGTCATGCCGGTGGCGATGACCAGGTCGGCCTGGGCCAGCACCGGCCGCATGTCGCGCGCGACCTCGGTGCCGTCCTGGGTGCGCGCCAGATTGAAGTCGCAGGGCAGGCACACGCCGCCGTGCGCCTGGATCGCGGCGACCAGCGGATTGACCACGCCGATCAGGCCCACGCGTTGACCGGGCTGGATATGCAGCAGCCCGGCGATGGCCTCGTCGCGCGCCTTCGCACGCTGCAGCGGGGTGCCGTGCGGCAGCCACAGCGTGCGCGCCTCGCGCTGCTGCAGGTGCGGCCGGGTCAGCGACAGGTAGGCGTCCAGAGCAGCCACGCGTACCGGCACGCGCGCATCGGTCAGCAACTCCGCCAGGTTGCGACCGGACAGTTCCTCGGCCACGTCGGGATGCAGTTGCTCGCGTTCCACGCAGCAACCGCCGAAGCCCGCGTCCACGCGCAGCACCAGGTAGTGATTGCGGTACTTGGTGTCGGTGCCGGGAAACTGGGTGCTCTGCCGCACCCAGAACGCGCCCACCGCATGCAGGCCGGCGGGATCGGGACCGTAGTCGCCGCGCAACACGGCGGCGGTGAGGTCGGCGACGGATTCGGGCGGAACGAGGCGGGCGTTGGACATGACGGTGTCTGCGATGAGAGTGCGAGGAGTGCTCAGGCGTAATGCAGCGCGATCCGGCCCAGGGCCCGCTCGGCATGCGCGCGCGCCTCCAGCCCGCTCGCGTCGGTGGCCACCACGTGACCCAGGTAGCAGGCGTTGTCCACCGGCTCGCCGACGTCGCAGCCGACGATGGGCACCAGGCTCCAGCGCGCCACATCGGCATCGGCGGCCAGCGCCTGCGCGCCCTCGATCGCGGCGATGCGGCCGGCGCGCGGCGGTACCAGGAATTTGATCGCCGCGCTGGCGATGCCGGTGGCTTTGCGCTGCAGATCCGGCGCGCGGCCCAGCGCCAGTTCGATCTGCGCGTCGAGCAGGTCGATGCCGGTCACGCGCTGGATCAGTTCGACGATGTAGTTGCCGCCGGGGCGCGGATTGATCTCGACGATGCGCGGGCCATCGGCGGTCAGCTTGACCTCGGTGTGGCTGATGCCGTGGTCGTGGCCCACCGCCTGCAGCGCGCCGCGCACCAGCGTTTCGATCTCCGCCGCCAGCGGCGCCGGCAGCCGCGCCGGAAACATGTGCCCGTCCTCGATGAAGTACGGCAGCCCGGTCACGCTCTTGTCGGTGATGCCCAGCACCGTGGTCGCGCCCTGGAAGGTGCAGGCCTCCACGCTGACTTCCTCGCCGCGCATGAATTCCTCCAGCAGCACCAGCGGCACCCGCGCCTGCTCGCGGAAGTTGACCGGGAACCGTTCCAGCGCATCGAAGGCCAGGCACAGCTCGGTCTCGTCGTGGACCAGGCGCACGAAGGCGCTGGAGGCCAGGTCGGTGGGCTTGAGCACCAGCGGGTAACCGATGCGCGCGGCGGCTTCGCGCGCCTGCGGCCAGGACTCGGCCACGGCGAACTTCGGATTGGGCAGACCCGCCTGTTCGAGCGCGGTGCGCACCCGGTCCTTGCGTCGCGCCAGCGCCACCTGCGCCGAATACGCCTGCGGCAGGTCCAGCGCCTGCGCCACCTGGGCCACGGTGTCGATGTAGTAGTCGCAGATGGTGACCACGCCGTCGAATGGCGTCTGACCATGACGTTCGCGCAGGAATGCGATCAGCGCCGGTACGTCGTTGGTATCGAAGTCCAGCACCTGCTCGGCGTTGGCCACCACCGGATGCGCGCCGTCGGCGTCGTCGGCGTAATGGCTGCGGCTGCGGGTGACGAAGCTGTAGCGATGGCCCAGCCGGCGGATGGCCGGCGGGAAAATGCGGCCAGTGCCGCCGACCCAACTTTCGATCATCAACAAATGCGCCATGGCGGCGGTCTCCTGTAGGGAATTCAATGCGCGGCGGGGGCCGGCGGGTAGTCGCGGCGGGCCCAAGCCATCGCCGACCAGGGCAGCGCCAGCTGGTCCAGCGACTCGATCGTTTGCGGCGCCAAGGTGCGCGGGTCGGCGGCGCTGTCGTGGTGGGCGAACACGCCCTCGACGTAGCGGTGGCCGGTGTCGGCGGCCACGAACAGCACGCTGCGCTCCGGCCGCCGCGCCGCCTCGTGCGCGGCCACCAGATACGCGCAGCCGCTGGACAGCCCGGCGAACACCGCGTGCTCGCGCAACAGCGCCACCGCGCCGGCCACGCCGTAGTCGAAGCTGACCCAATGCACCTGGTCGTACAGCGCGTGGCGCACGTTGCGGAACGGGATCGAAGTGCCGATGCCGGCGATGATGATGCCGGGGTCCTCGATGTGCTGGCAGCCGAAACTGACGCTGCCGAAGGGCTGCACGCCGATCAGCTCCACGCCGTCGTCGATCGCGCGCAGGGCCTGCGCCAGGCCGCCGGTGGAACAACCCGAGCCGACGCCGCCGACCACGCTCAGCGCCGCGCAACCCAAGGCGTCGGCGATGGCCTCGGCCACCGGCGCGTAGCCGTGGTAGTGGATGTCGTCGTGGTACTGCTGCATCCAGTGCATGTCCGGCCGCTCGTGCAGCAGTTGCTGGATGCGCGCCACCCGCAGACTCTGGTCCAGCTTCAGCGTGGCCTGCGGCTCCACCTGTTCGACCGTGGCGCCGAGCACGCGCAGCTGCAGCATCAACGCGCGGTCTATGGTCTTGGAGCCGACGATGTGGCAGTGCAGGCCGTAGCGGTGGCAGGCCACCGCCAGCGCGTAGGCGTACAGGCCGCTGGAACTGTCGAGCAAGGTCGCGCCTGGGCGCACGCGGCCGCTGGCGAGCAGACGTTCCACCGCCACCAGGGTGGAATACAGCTTCATGGTCTCGAACCGCGCCACGTACAGGTTCGATGCCAGCTGCACCAATGCGGGCGCCTTGACCGCATCGGCGATATGCGCATGCACCGCGTTCACGGCCCGGTCTCCACGAAACGGCACTGCCGGCCCAGGCCGTGGAAGAACGCCGACAACTCGCTCATGCGCGCCGCGCTGGGCCGGCGCGCGTACAGGTAGCCGATCAGGCTGCCGGTGTGCGCGACCACGATGCCGTCGGCGCCGAGCTCGCGCCGGTGCCGCTGCATGGCCGCGAAGCTGGGCTTGGGCAGCACCCCCTGCGAGAGCGCGGCGCTGCGCGTGGAACAGGCGCAGATCGCGCGCGGATCGCGCTGGCCGAACGCGGCCAGCATGGCGTCCAGGTTGCGCGCGTACTCGCCCTGGCGGCGGCGATAGTGGGCGAGCAACGGCGCCGCGGCCGATTCGGTTTCCACCGCGCCGCCTTCGTCGATGTAACAGGCGTGCAGCCGCAGCGGCCGGGCGAAGGTGCGCACCACTTCCTGCAGGCCGCTGAGGTAGAGCGCGTGGCGGTCCAGGAACACGCTGTCGGAGCGCTCGATCTGGCGCAGCAGCGCGGCCACCAGTGGCGGCGGCGAACGTCGCGCGAACACCTGATCCAGGCAGCGCACCGTGGCGACGATGTCGGCGGTGGAGCTGGCCATGCCCTTGCCGATGGGCAACTCGGAATCGTGGCTCCAACGCCCGGGCGGCAGGCGCAGGCCGTAGTGCTTCAGGTACAGCGCGATGGCCTGGCGGCAGCGCGGCTTGCTAGTCAGTTCGGCGTCGATGTCGCCGGCCTCGCCCTGGGCGAAGTGTACCCAGCTGTAGCGGCGGATCGGCAGCGAGATCAGGCCGATGTGCAGCTCGCCGCCGCGCTCATAGGGCCCTTGCAGCAACTCGCCCAGAGTGCCGTGGCAGACGCCGCTGCGCACCGTAGGCGCGGCGGCCGACGCAGGCACGGCGCGGCGGCGCAACGATGCGCGCTGCGGCGCCAAGGCGAGCGCGGTGTTTCCCTGATCCATGGGTCATCCCTCGAAGTCCACTGCCAGTTGCACCACGTAGCGGCGGCCGTCGGTGAGGCCGAAGCTGTTGTGGCCGTACAGATTCCAGGCGTAGGTGTCGCCCACGTTCGCCACCAGCAGGCGCAGGCTGGCCGGCGCCGCGCCGAGCTTGAAGCGGTAGCGCGCGCCGACATCGGCCAGGGTGTAGGCGGGCAGGCGGTTGACGCCGTCGCGCGAGGCCACGCGTTCGCCGTAGTGGCTCATCGCCACGTCGAACGACCAGCCCGGCAGCGCCGGCGGCCGGTACTCCAGATCGCCGCGCAGCACCCGTTCGGCCTGGCCGATCGGACGCTCGCCGACCCGTCCTTCGCGCACCGCCGCGCCGCTCACGCGCGGCCGCATCAGCACCGCACCGGCCACCAGGTTGAAACGGTCGTTGAGCGCGCCGCTCAGGCTCAGCTCCATGCCGCGGTGGCGCACTTCGCCCAGCGGTCCGAACACGTTGTTCTCGTCGGTGACGAAGTAGGGCTTGCGCACGTCGAAGCCGCCGGCGACCAGCTTCATGCCGTTGCCCAGGGTCCAGCGCAGCCCGGCGTCGGTCTGGCGCGTGCGGATCGCCGGCAGCGCCTGGTTGCGGTTGGCCGCGTCGTCCGGCGCCACCCCGCTTTCCTCCAGCCCGCGGGTATGGCCGGCGTACAGGGCCAGGCGCGGACTGAGGTAGGCGCTGACACTGGCGCTGGGCAGCCAGGGATCGTCGCGCGTGGACACGCGCGGCAGGCCGGGCTGGTCCACCTGCTTGTGGTAGCGGCTGCGCTGCAGGCCCAGGCTGAGCTCGCCCACATCACGCCAGCGGCCTTCGTAGGCCAGCCCGCCGGTCCACTGGCGCACGCGGTCGCGGGTGCGCTGGGCGAATGCGAACGCGTCGGGTTCGGGCATCGGCCGCAACTCGCCCAGGCGCCGCCATCCGTAGTCCAGCGCCGGCGCCGAACCGCCGTAAAGGCTTTCCAGGCTGCGCCCGCGCACCGCCGCATGCAGCAGGTGCAGGCGCGGGCCCTCACTGAAGCTGCGGCTCAGGCGCAGCTCGCCGCTGCTGGACACCGAGCGCTGGCTGGGATCGGCGATGACCTTTTCGCGAGTCATGCCATCGGGCGTGGTATCGACGAACAACTCGGCGAAACCGCTGGGCATGTGGAAGATCGAGCGCACCGCGCTGCCCGACAGCGCCCAGTCGCGGCCGATGCGCGCTTTGGCGATCACGCCGTAGTTGCGGCTGTCGTATTCGTTGTCCGACCAGCGCTGGCCGAAGTGGCGGCGGCGCTGCACCTTGGGCGGCAGGTAGTTGCCGGCGGTCACGATCACCGGCGCCACTTCCTCGTCGCGCCCGCGCGAGATGCTCCAGAACGGCAGGATCTCCACGTGCTCGCTGGGCCGCCAGCGCGGTACCACCGCCGCGCGCAGGTAGCGCGCGTCGGCGCCGTCGTAATACTCCTCGCGCGCCCACGACACGTTGGCCGCCACGCCCAGGCGGCCCTCGACGATGGGCAGCTTGGCGTCCAGCTCCAGCGCCGGCGCGCCATAGGCGTTGAGCGCGCCGATGACACTGAGCACGCGCCGGTCGCCGGCCTTCTTCAGCCGGTAATCGACGATGCCGGTGGGCGCCGGGAACGGATACCCCAGCGCCGACAGGCCCACGCGAATAGTGGAACCCTCCACCAGCGCCGGCGGCACCGTGCCCTGGCGGTCGAAGTACAGGCCCTCCATGCGCACGTTGCCGGCCTCCACCGGCGAGAATCCGCGCACCTGCTTGCTGCTGTACAGGCCGATGCTTTCGTTGCCCAGGGTCGCGCCGAACGCGTCCTCGGCCGCGGTCACCGCGTTGTCGCCGGCGCGTTGCGCATAGGCGGGCGCGCAGGCGATCGCCGCCATCCATAGCCAGGCTTTCATCTCAATCCTCCATGGGCCAATGACGCAGGCGGCGCAGCGCCCAAAAGGACAGCGCGGCGGCGAGCAAGGCCAGCCACAGCAGCGCAGGCAGCACCGCACGCAACCGCGCCTCGGAGCCCGGCTCGCGGCCGGCCCAGGCGGGGATCGCGTCGTACTCGCCGAAGTTCTGCCGCCCGCGCGACTGCGCGGGACGCGGTGTGGGCGCCGCGATCTGCCGCTGGATTCGCGGGTAGAACCAGTCGCGCAAGCGCTGCTGGTAGTCGCGCACCTGGGTTTCGAAACGGCGGTGGCGCTGCGCATCGGTGCCGGCCAGCTGCGCCAGCGCGGACTGCAGGCCCAGCGGCGGCGATAGGTAGGCCGCGAACGCCGACGCTTGCGCGCGGCCGTCGCGCGCGGCCTGGCGCTGCGCCTCCAGCCTGGACAGCCGCCGCTCCAGCTCGGGCGCCAGGAAGGTCATGCGGGTGGCGTAGTCCAGGCTGCCGACGCGATCGGACGCACCGATCAGGTCGCTGCGCCGCGCGAACGCGGCGGCGGCGATCGCATCGCGCTGCGCGGCGATGGCGTCGTTGCCGCGCCGCTGCGCGTCCACCAGCGCGGTGGCCGAGGGCATCGGATAGCGCGTCCGCGCATAGGCATCGGCCGCCAGCGGCACGCCGATGGCCAAGGCGGCCCACAATGCGACCAGGCTGCCCACCGCGCCGGCCGCGCTAGGCCAAGCGGCGAGTACGAGGAAAGCCAGGGCCAGCCATAGGCCCAGGTAAGCCAGGCTCAGCGCCGCCGCGGCCGCCAGCTCGGGCCACGCCGCGCGCGCATCCACACCGGCCCAGCACAAAGCCAAGATCAGCGACGCCAACACCAGCGGCGCCATCCACAAACCGATCGCGGCGATACGCGCACTCAACCAGATGCGCGGACCGATTCGTTGCGCGGCGATCAAGCGCAGCATGCCGTTGTCGCGCTCGAAGCTCCCAACAACGCGGCCAACAGGATCGTCGCCACCGGCAGCAGATAGGCCAGCACGAAGCCCAGATCGAAGCGGCCCAGGCCCAGGCTGCGCGGCGGCTCGAAGTCGTACACCGGTTCCACCCCGAACGGCGTTTCCAGCTTCACCGGCAACCGCGTCGGCAACAGGTCGCTGGCGCCCACGGCCAGCGGCGAGGACGGCAGATTGGGCTTGTACGCCTGAGCGCGCAGGAAGTAGCGGCTGTAGCCGGCCACGTCGGTCGGGTCCTGCCAGTACGGCAAGGGCTCGGCCGCCGGCTGCGCGTAACCGCGCGCACGCTCGCGCGTCTGCTCCAGCCAGGCGCGGTCGGCGGCGCGCGCCTGTGCGATCGCCGCGTCCTGCGCGCGATGCAGGGCCGCGCCGCTGTCGGCGCCCCACAGCATCGCCAGCGCCAGCAGGCCCAGCACCAGCCACAGCAGGCGGCTGCGCCCGACCTGGCGCAGTTCCCAGCGCAGCAGCGCGAAGAAACCGGGCGCGCTCATGGCCGCAACCTGCGCGTGGCCACGGCCAGCAGGGTCAGCGCCAGCGCCGACCACAGCAGCAGGGCGGCCGCGGCCGGCGCCGCCACCGCGCGCGCGGCCGGCAGCGCCAGCGGGCGGTGATGGAACTCGGGCACCTGCGCCCACAGCCGCTCGTCGTTGTTATGACGCGCGCCTGTGTCGCCGCTGGGGTGCGCCATCACGTCCTGGTTCATGCGGTTCACCAGCGCGCGCCGGTAGCGCTCGGCGCCGTCGATGAAGCCGCGGTGGTGGGCGAAGTCGCTGCCGGCCAGCGCGGGCGACAGGCCCTGCAGCGCGATCGCCGGCGACAGCAGGCCGAGCACGGCGTACGTACGGTCCTGGCCGACCACGCGGTCGTAGTAGCCGCCCAGCACGCGGTCGAACACGCCGTGCGAATGGCGTTCGTTGAGGTCCAACTCGGCGCCGCGCAGGTCCACCGGCAGCTGTGCCTGCTCGCGCACGCCGTAGCGCGCCAGCAGTTGGGCGCGGTTGGCCTGCCCCGCCTCGGCGGTCCAGTACGAGGGCGCTTCGTCGAGCAGGCGCTGTTTGACCGCCTGCGTGGACGGCAGCGGTTGCGCGCGCTGGGCCAGGCCGTCGGCCCAGCGCGGCAGGATCAGTGCGAACGCGATCCACAGGCCGAACAGCGTCGCCAGCGCGATGCGCACGTTGCCGGCCAGCAGCGACACCGCCACCCCCACCGCGGTGAGCACGCCCAGCCACAGCGCCATCGCCGACGCCCACAGGCTCAGGCGCAGGCCGGTGTCGACATCCAGCAGGCCCTGCGCCAAGGCCAACGATGCCGCGCACAGGACCACCGGCAGCAGCAGGGCCAGCAGCAGCGCGCTCCAGATCGCCAGCACCTTGGCGCGCACGATGGCCGCCGGCCGCACCGCCGCGCCCAAGGCCAGGCGCAGGCTGCCGCGCTCGCGATCCATGGCCACCGCGCCGAAGGCGAGCAGGAACGCCACCAGCGGCGCGAAACCGATCAGCAGACTCGAAGGACTCAGCGCCGCGGCGCGCTGCAAGGGCGAGGCATCGCCTTGCGGCCGGTACAGCGCGTCGTTCTGCACGTGCGCCTCCAGCCACACCGCCTGGCCGACATAGGGCTCCGCGCCCGGGTCCAGCGCCGCCAGCGGCGGCGTGGGCTTGAACGCATAGATGCTGTAATGCGCGGCCGAGTGCGGGTCCTTCGCGCCCTGCCCCAGCCAGCGCGCGCGCTCGGCCTGGGCCATGCGCGATTTCTCGGCGTTGCCGGCGGCGATGCGTTCGGCGTTGAACGCGAAGGCCAGCAGTACCAGCGCGCCCAGGCACAGCAGCGACCACCAGGCGCGGCGGTCGCGCCGCAGCAGGGTCCATTCGTAGGCGGTGGCATGCGCCTTCATCGCGACAGCTGCTCCAGGTACAGCGCCTCGATCTGCGCCGCGCTGAGCCGGTCGGTGCGCTGCTCCAGCAGCAGCCGGCCGTCGCGCAGGATGCCCAGGCGCTGGGCCACGTCCTTGACCCGGTACAGGTCGTGGGTGGCCATCAGCACCGCCATGCCGCGCTGCGCGGCCGCGCGCACGCCGTGGCTGAGATCGTTGGCGGCGCTGGCGTCCAGGCCCGAGGTGGGCTCGTCCAGCAACAGCACGCGCGCATCCTTGGCCAACGCGATGGCCAGCCCGACTTTCTGGCGCATGCCCTTGGAATAGCCGCCGGCGCGCCGCGCATGCGCTTCTTCCTGCAAGCCGGCCTCGTTGAGCAGCGCGCGCGCCTGCGCGTCGTCCAGGCGCCGGCCGCCGAGCAGGGCGAAGTAGCCCAGGTTCTCGATCGCGCTCAGCGTCGGGTGCAGCATCACCGTTTCCGGCAGGTAGGCGATGCGTGCGCGCGCGCCCAGCGGATCGGCCACCGCATCGATGCCGGCCACTTCGATGCGGCCAGCGTCGGGGCGCAGGAACCCCAGAATCAGGTTCAAGGTGGTGGTCTTGCCCGCGCCGTTGGGCCCGAGCAGGGCATAGACCTCGCCCGGCGCCAACGCCAGGCTCAGCGACTCCAGCGCGCAACGCTCGCCGAAGCGCTTGCGCACCGAATCCAGCCGCAATGCCTGCGCCGCCGCCGGCGCGTCCAGGCGGCTCACAGGTCCACCTTGAACGTGAGCTCGACGCTGCGCGGGGCGCCAATGACCAACTGGTCGGCCGCGCCGCCGGACCACTGCGCGTAGAACGCATCGCCCAGGTTGCGCCCGTGCAAGGCCAGCTCGCCGAACGGCAGCCGGTAGGCCAGCGACGCGTCCCACACGGTATGCGAATCCACGCGGATGCTGTTGGCGTTGTTGGTGTAGAACGCGCCCACGTAGCGCGCGCCACCGCTCAAGCGCAGCGGCACCGCGTTGAAGCGGTAGCTGGCGTACAACTGGGCCAGACGTTCGGGCACGTTGGGCGGCGTGTTGCCGGCGCGGTCGATGCCGCCGGCCTCGCGCAGTTCATCGAAGCGCGCGTTCAACGCCGCCACGCTCGCGTCCACCCTCAGCTGCGGCGTCAGCGCGGCCGACAGCGACAGCTCCGCGCCGCGCGAGGACTGGCGCCCGCCCTGGATCGAGATCGCGGCGTTGGCCGGATCGCGGGTGACGATGTCGTCCTGGCGGATCCAGTACCCGCCCAGAGTCAGGTCGATGCGGTCCTGCCAGAACGTGCGCTTGAGGCCGATATCGACCGCGCGTCCGTGGGTGAGGTCGAAACGCGCATTGGCCTGCGACAGCAGCGGCAGGCTGCCCACCGGCGCGACCGCGGCGCTGTATTGCGCGTACAGCTGGGTCTGCGGCTGCAGGTCGTAGACCGTGCCCACGCGCCAGGACAGCGGATCGTAATCGCGCGAGAAGCGCGTGAGCGCGCCGGTGTTGTAGTCGCGATTGCTGCGTTCCAGTTCGATGCGGTCGTAGCGCAGCCCGGCCAGCAGCAGCCAGCGCGGGGTCAGGTTGAGTGCGTCTTCGAGGAACACCGAGGCGGTGCGCGTGCTGGAATCGAAGTCCACGCGGTTGCCGGCGCCGGGAAACAGCGCGGCCTCGTTACCGACCGGGAACAAGCCGCGCTGCGGCGCGAACGGGTCCACCGCCGCGGCCGTGCCGAAGCGACGCGGCACCGCCAGATCGCCGTCGCTGAACTCCACGCCCACCGAGTAGCGGTTGCGGCGTCCCGCCCACAGCGATTCGCCGATCAGGCTGGCGCGCTCGACCCAGTAACGGTGGCGGTGCTCGATGCGGGTGATGCCGCGCTTGAGCAGGCCGCTGGCGGCATCGAAGCTGTAGGTTTCGGAATTGAGCCAGCGCCGAGTGGCGTCGTAGTAGCTGGCTTCGTTGACCAGGCGCAGGTTCTCGCCCAGCTGCCACGACACCCGCGTGCGCAGCCAGTCGCTGCGCGCGGTCTGGGTGCCGTCGGCGACGTTGTAGTTGACCTCGCGCATCGCGCGGTCGAGCACGTAGCCGTTGCCGCTGCGGACCAGATCGCTGGGATCGCGGGCCACGGCGCGCGGCACCAGCGGCGTGCCCCAGTAGGCGCTGTCGTAGTCGTCCTCGTAATGGTCCAGCGCGATCTCCGCGTCCACCGCATCGCTGGGGCGCCAGCGCGCGCTGAGCGTGGCCGAGGTGGCGCGGTTCTCGGTGGCGTCCACATAGCCGTCGCTGCGGCGGTGGCTGGCGATCAGGCGCAGCGCGAAGCGCTCGTCCAGCGGCCAGTTGCCGTCCACCGCATAGCGCTGTCCGCCGAAGCTGCCCCAGCCCAGCAGCGCCGACAGCCGGCGCCCGTCGAAGTCGGCGCGCTTGGGCACCAGGTTGATCGCGCCGGCCAGTGCGCCTTCGCCGTACAGCACCGAGGCCGGCCCCTTGAGCACCTCGATGCGTTCGAAGCTCCAGCTGTCGAAATCGCGGGTGACCAGCGGCGCGGCGGTCTGGCGCGCGCCGTCGTACAGCAGCGAGATCGCGCCGCCGCTGAAGCCGCGCATGGACGTGGTGCCCGGCGAGGACGGCAGCTGTCCGGCCAACACGCCGGGCGCGGCGTTGAGCGCTTCCACGCTGCTGCGCAGGCCGCGTTGCTGCAGATCGTCGGCGGTCAGCACTTCGACCGCGGCCGGGGTCTCGCGCGGGCTCAGGCCCAGGCGCGAGGCGGTCGCGGACGGCGTGTCCAGGCGCGCGCGCTCGGCGGTGCCGGTCACGGTCACGCCGTCGAGCTGATGCGCAGTGGTCGCCGCGGCGTCGGCGTCGGCGCCCTGCGCTCTGGCCGGCGCGAGCGACAGCGCGCTCAGCGCCACCGCGCTCACCGTGGCCAGCTTGCGGGCGCGGCCGCGCCCCGTTGCGGCCGCGTCGCGGCCCCCGCCCTGTCGTGCGCCCACTGCGATCCCCTCAGTCTTAATTGAAACGTTATATCATTTCAATCTAGAGCGGGATGGCGGCGGCGTCAAGACGTTTTCGTCGGCCCAGGTACGGAAAACGCCAACCCGGACGCAAAAAAAGAGCCCCGCCGTAGCGGGGCTCTTCGGGTGTCGCCTTGCCGGCCGGATCAGAAGTGGTACTGAGCCGAAGCGCCGAACAGGTTGACGTTGCTGTCGTAGGAACCGAACAGACGCTGGCCGCCCTGGGCCGCCGGCGTGACGATGCCGATCTGCGGACGGTCCGGCTCGATGCGGGTGTAGGCGAAGCTGAATTCCAGCTGCTCGCTGAAGTTCCAGGTCGCGCCGATCGAGTACCACTTGCGGTCTTCGTCCGGCAGGCGCGGGGTGCGCGTGGCGTACGTGGTCGGGGTTTCGTCGTAGGCGTAACCGGCGCGCAGGGTCCAGGCGTCGTTGAGCTTGTACTCGGCGCCCAGCGACATGAAGCGCGTGGTATCCCAGCCGAAATGCTCGACCGAGTCCGCGTCCGGGTTGGCGAAGTCGATGCGGATTTCCTGCAGCGAGCTCCAATCGGTCTCGGCGTAGTCGGCCAGCAGCGAGAACTGGTCGTTGAACTTGTACTCGACGCTGACGGTGGTGACCGACGGCGTGGTCAGCTTGGCCAGCGCGCGGCCGTCCTTGAACAGCGGGGTGGCGCCCAGCGGGCCACCGGCTACGGCGGCCGGCACGGTCCAGTCGACGGTGCCGCTCAGGTCGTGGTCGATTTCCGAGCGGTGCGACAGGCCGATGGCCAGCTTGTCGTTCGGACGGAAGTTGACGCCGATGACCCAGCCCATGCCGGTGTCGTCGCCTTCGACCTTGGCGAAGCCGTCGGAGCCCTGCGGACGCGCGAACGCCGGCGCGGTCGGACGCGCCGCCGGCGGCAGCTGGCCGAACAGGATGGCGCCGAAGTCGACGGTCTTGGACAGCTCGGCCTCGGCCTTCTCCCAGATGATGCCGCCGCCCACCGACAGGTGGTCGGGCACCAGCTCGAACGCGGCCGACAGGGTCAGGTCGACGGTCTTGAGCTCGGACTTGGCGGCGTAGTAGCGGCCGACCCAGCCGGGCTCGTACTCGGTCTTCAGACCGAACGGCGCGCTGACCATGGCGCCCACGGTCAGACCGTTGTTGAACTTGTGGATCAGCGACATGGCCGGAACCGGGGTGACGTCGCCGGCTTCGCCGCCGTCGCCGCCGGTGAGCGGGCGGCCGATCAGGTCGTAGCCGCCGCCTTCGAAGCGGGCGTTGAGGTCGATCACGGTGACGTCGGTCTGCACCGTGGTGCCTTCGAACTGGGTCATCGCGGCCGGGTTGTTGGCGACCACCGAGGTGTCGCCGGCTGCCACGCCGGTACCGGCGAACGCGCGGCCCTGGGCCTTGACGCTGTTTTCCTTGAGCTGGAAGCCCGAAGCGTGAACCTGGCCGAGGGCCAGTGCGCCGGTGATGCCCAGCGCGAGGGCGGTCAGGCGCGTATAGCGGTGTGCGTGCTGCATGCGTAAGTCTCCATTGGAGTATTTTTTGGTCTTCCACGGCTGTCCGCGCGCGCCGGCGAAAGCCGGGCCCGCGCCCGCCGGAAAGCCCCTCCCGACGTACGACGCCGTATGCACTATAGCGCGGCTGTTAACCGAAAGCTAACAATAGCGACCGGTCCGACCGCTACCGTTCTCAGCCAGGTTTTCGTCCAGGTTTTCCCAACGCCGGCATCCCCCTGTTCAGCCTGCCGGCGGCGGGCACCGCGACGCCCCGAATCATGTTCATCGCCATCCCCTCCCGCGAAAAGGCACCCTTGCGCTGGGCCACGCCCCTGCTGTTCGCGGCGCTGTGGCTGTGCTTCATCGGTTCGGCCCTGCTGCCGGACCCGGAGCAGCGCCGGCTGATGCTGGAATGGGGCGCGCTGTCGGGCGGCCTGTCCAACCCCGAAGCCTGGTGGAACGCGGTGCGCGACGGCAGCGGCCTGCGCTTGTTCAGCGCGCTGTTCCTGCACGCCGACTGGGCGCACCTGCTCGGCAACCTGGTGTTCCTGCTGATCTTCGGCCTGCCCGCGGAGCGGGCGATGGGGCCGTGGCGGTTCCTGGCCTTGTTCCTGTGCGGCGGCGCGGTGGCGAACCTGGCGGCGGTGATCACCATCGGCACGCCCGACCGCATGATCATCGGCGCCAGCGGCGCGGTGTCGGCGCTGATCGGCGCCTACCTGGCGCTGTTCCCCGGCGCCAAGCTCGGCGTGGTGGTGCCGCTGGGGCTGTTCCTGCAGTTCGTGAAAGTGCCCGCGCCGTTGCTGATCGGCATCTGGGCGTTGCTGCAAGTGGTGTTCACCTTCATCGGCCCGGCCTTCGGCGCGGTGGCGTGGTCGGCGCACCTGGCCGGCTTCGCCTTCGGCGGCGGCTTCGCCCTGATCGCGCGCGCGGGCATCGCCCGGCGCATGCGCCGGCGGCGAGGCTACTGACCTTGCAAGTCACGGCCGCGCCCTTACTTCCGTTGCATCGATAGACACCCCGCACGCCCACCGACCGCCATGGCCAAGACGCTCTACAAAGTCACCTTCCTCAACGCCGGCAAGGTCTACGAACTGTACGCGCGGCATGTCGCCTCCGGCGCGCTGTGGGGCTTCACCGAAGTCGGCGAACTGGTGTTCGACCTGCACGAAGGCTTGGTGGTGGACCCCACCGAAGAACGCCTGCGCGACGAATTCGGCAACACCCGCGTACTGCACCTGCCGATGCACAGCATCGTGCGCATCGAGGAAGTGGAGCGCAAAGGGCAGTCGGCGATCCGCGATGCCGCTACGGGCGAGAAGGTGGTGACGCCGTTTCCGTTGCCGGCTAAGCCGCGTTGAGTTGGGGCGGCTAAAAGCAAATCCCCCCTGCCCCCTTTTCCGAAGGGGGGAACAGCAACGGCAGCGACGACGTCTCCGCTTTTGATTCCCCCCTTTGGAAAAGGGGGGCTAGGGGGATTTGCTTTTGCCTCAGCGCTTAGCAGCGCCTTCCCCGGCCTGCGCCACTGCCGGCTTCTTCAACTCCGCCAGCGCCGCGGCGATCGGCGCATCGCCTTCCAGTACTTCGCCGGCATTCGTACCCGGCGCATCGTCCGCGTCGCCGCGCAGATGCCCGGGCAGGTTGGCTTCGCTGTAGCCGGTGCGGCCGCCGTTGGTGGCGTCCTTGCCTGGGTGCAGGGCGACGTCGGGCACGATGCCCAGCGCCTGGATCGACTTGCCGCTGGGCGTGTAATAACGCGCGGTGGTGAGCTTGACCGAGTCGCCGTTGTCCAAGGGCAGCACGGTCTGCACCGAGCCCTTGCCAAAGGTGCGGCTGCCGACCACGCGCGCGCGGCCGTTGTCGCGCAGCGCGCCGGCCAGCACTTCCGAGGCGCTGGCCGAACCGGCGTCCACCAGCACCACCACCGGCGCGCCGGACAAACGGTCGCCCGGCGTGGCGCCGAACTCGGCGTCGCTGATGGCGATGCGGCCGCGGGTGCTGACGATCTTGCCCTTCTCGAGCAGGTCGTCGGCGATCTGCACGGCCGACGTCAGCAGGCCGCCGGGGTTGCTGCGCAGGTCGATCACCAGACCGCGCAGATTGCCGCCGGCCTGGGTCTTGAGCTTTTCCAGTTGGCTTTCGAAATCGGCCGCGGTGTCGGCCTGGAACGCGGCGATGCGCAGGTAACCGTAGCCCGGTTCGAGCATGCGGCTGCGCACGCTGGCCACGCGGATGGTCTCGCGCGTGACCGGCACGTCGAAGGGCTTGTCGCGGCCTTCGCGCACGATGGTCAGCACCACCTTGCTGCCGGGCTCGCCGCGCAGCGGGCCGGAGCTGTCGCCTTCGTCGGCCTTGAACGGCTTGCCGTCGATGGCCACGATCAGGTCGCCGGCCTTGATGCCCGCGCGCGCGGCGGGGGTGTCGTCGATGGGCGAGATCACCCGCAGGCTGCCGTCGGGCTGGCGCTGCAGTTCCACGCCGATGCCGTCGTAGGCGCCGCGCGCCTGCTCGTCGAAGTCGTCGGCGGCGGCCTTGTCCAGGTAGACGCTGTGCGGGTCCAGGTCGAACAGCAGGCCGCGGATCGCCGAATGCATGAGCTTGCGGTCGTCCACCGGTTCCACATAGGCCTGCTTGACCGCGTTGTAGACGGCCACGTAGCGGCGGATCTCGTCCAGCGGCACCTTGGAATCGGCCTCGTCCTGCTTGGCGTCGGCTTTCTTGGCGCCGTCCTTCTGCGCCGGGTCCTTGGCAGGGGCGGGCGCCTGCGCGGGCGGCTCCTGCGCGGCCGCGGGCAGCGCCAGCGCGAACGCGGCCAGGCCCAGCCACAGGGCGCGGCGCAAGGTCGCCGAGGAAAGAGGTGCGGGGTGACGCAGGCGCATGCAGGAACTCCGAAGCGGATTGCCGGTTGGACCGCGCGCGGCGCGCAGGGTTCGCGCACCGGGACGGCCATGGGAACACGTTAGGCAGGGGCTCGGGAAGCTTTCGTTAACGGCGGCGGGGCGGGTTCAGCCGGGGGTGGGGCGCGAGCTTGCCGCAGGTCACGCGCCGCTGCAGGCACCTACGCGATACGGGGAACGATCCGGCCTGGGGCCAGACGAATCATCACCCGTCATTCCGGCAGAAGCCGGAACCCATGTTGCTGTCCCCGCAGCGTCCGGTCCGGAAACAGCGAAGATCAAAATAAGTTCCGGCGTTCGCCGGAATGACGGTGAACCAAGGCGACCAGTGGCTGACGCCGCTGCTGCGCGCAGCTCAGCCCCGCTGCGCAACCGGCCCGGCTCAGCGCCGCAGCCAGGTCGAGGGGTTCACCGGCTGGCCGTTGCGGCGCAGTTCGAAGTACAGCGCCGGGCGGCCGTTGCCGCCGGAGCTGCCAACGGTGGCGACGGCGTCGCCGCGCTTGACCCGGTCGCCGACGTTGCGCAGCAGCGCGTCGTTCTGCGCGTACAGGCTCATGTAGCCGTTGCCGTGGTCGACGATCAACAGCAGGCCGTAGCCGGTCATCCATTCGGCGTAGACCACCTGACCGTCGCCGACGGCCTTGACCGTGGCGCCGGCGGCCGCGCCGATCAGCAGGCCGTCGCTGCCGCGGCCGTCGGGCATGGTCGCGCCGTAGCCGGCCAGCAGCGCGCCCGACACCGGCCAGCCCAGGCCGCCGACCTGCGGCGCCGGCGCGCTGGCCACGGTCAGCGGCTTGCGTATGCTCGATTCGGGCTTGCCGGTCTTGGCCGCGGCGGCGCGCGCCTCGCGCTCGGCCTTGGCCGCGGCCGCCTTGCGTTGCGCCTCGGCGCGCGCGGCGGCCTGGCGCAGCTTCTTGAGCAGGTCTTCCAGGCCCTTGGCGTCGCGCCCCAGGGCGCGCTCGCGGCTGCTGCGGTCCTGGTACTTGCGGTTGATCTGAGCGACCAGCGCCGCACGCGTTTCGCGATCGCTCTGCAACTCGCCCAGCTGGCTGCGCTGCTGCTTGCGCGCGCCGTCGAGTTCGGCCTGGCGGGCGACGATCTCGCGCTCGACCGTGTCCAGCTCGGCCAGTTCGGTGCGCAGCTGGGCGATGCGGCGTGCGCGGTCGCGCTGCACGTAGCCGTGATACGCGAGCAGGCGGTTGGCATCCGCCACGCGGTCCTGCGACAGCATCACCTTCAAGGGCGCGTCGTTGCCCTGGGCGTAGGCGGCGCGCAGCAGCCGCGCCAGTTCCTCGCGCTTGGCGCCCAGCGTGCCCTGCAGGGTTTCGCGGCGCTGGCGCAGTTGGGTCAGCGAGGACTGTTCGCGGGCGATGCGCTGCTCGGTGTCGCGCAGAGTGCGATTGGTGCGGCCGACCTTCTCATCGGCCTCGCGCAGCTCGCGCGAGGCGGTGCCGCGCTGGCCTTCGAGCTTGCGGCGCTCGTCGGCGACCGACTTGAGCTCGCTCTTGATGCGCTCGAGCTTGCGCTCGGTGTCGCGGCTGTTGTTCTGCGCTGCGGCCGGCGCGCAGGCCAGCCACGCCAGCAGCGTCGCGGCGGCGAGCGCGCGCAGGCTCCGCATCAGGCGCCCGACCCGCCTTCGATCAGCAGCGTCCGGCCGCTCATCTCGGCCGGCTGCGGCACACCGAGCAGGTCGAGCATGGTCGGTGCGACGTCGCGCAGGGCGCCGCCGCTGCGCAGCTGCGCCGGGCGCGGGCCCAGGTAGACCAAGGGCACAGGGCCCACGGTGTGAGCGGTGTGCGGCTGGCCGGTGGCGGGGTCGCGCATCATTTCCAGGTTGCCGTGATCGGCGGTGATCAGCAGCGCGCCGCCGACCTCGCGCACCGCCTGGGCGATCGCGCCGATGGCCACGTCCACGGCCTCGGCGGCCTTGACCGCGGCGGCCAGATCGCCGGTGTGGCCAACCATGTCGGGGTTGGCGATGTTGCACACGGCCACGTCGATCTCGCCCGAACGGATCGCCGCGGCCAGCTTGGCGGTCACTTCCGGGCAGCTCATTTCCGGCTGCAGGTCGTAGGTGGCGACCTTGGGGCTGGGCACCAGGATGCGGCTCTCGCCGGCGTAAGGCTCTTCGCGCCCGCCGCTGAAGAAGAAGGTGACGTGCGCGTACTTCTCGGTCTCGGCGATGCGCAATTGCTTCAGGCCCTGCGCGGCCAGCAGTTCGCCCAGGGTGTTGCGCAGTTCGTCCGGCGCGAACGCCACCGGCGCCGGCAGCCTGGCGTCGTACTCGGTCAGGCAGACGTAGCGCGACAGTCGCGGGCGGCGTGCTTCGTAGCCGTCGAAGTTCGGATCGACGAAGGCGGCGCTGAGCTGGCGCGCGCGGTCGGCGCGGAAGTTCATGTAGACCACCGCGTCGCCGTCGGCCATCGGCAGGGACGGATCGATCACGGTCGGGGCGACGAACTCGTCGGTCTCGCCGCGCGCATACGCCGCGTCCAGCGCCGCCAGCGCATCGGCGGCGTGGTGCTCGCTGCGCGCCTCCACAATCGCGTCCCAGGCGCGCAGCTGGCGGTCCCAGCGTTTGTCGCGGTCCATGGCGTAGTAGCGGCCGCTGACGCTGGCGATGCGCGCGTTGCCGGCGCGCTCGCAGGCCTGCTGCAGCAGCTGCAGGCTGGGCGCGGCCGACTTGGGCGGCATGTCGCGGCCGTCCAGGAAGGCGTGCACGGCGACCCGGGCCACGCCCTCGCGCCGCGCCAGTTCGATCATCGCGAAGATGTGCTGCTCGTGGCTGTGCACGCCGCCGGGCGAGAGCAGGCCCATCAGGTGCAGCGTGCCGCCGGCATCGCGGGCGGCGGCGCAGGCCGCGCGCAGTTCGTGGTTGGCGTAGAAGCTGCCGTCCTCGATCGCCGCGTCGATGCGGGTCAGGTCCTGGTAGACGATGCGGCCGGCGCCCAGGTTCATGTGGCCGACTTCGGAATTGCCCATCTGCCCGTCCGGCAGGCCGACGTGGCGGCCTTCGGTGTGGATCAGGGTGTGCGGCGCGCTGGCCAGCAGCGCCCGCCAGTTCGGCAGGTCGGCCTGGGCCAGGGCGTTGTCGGCGGGGTCTTCGCGATGGCCCCAGCCATCCAGGATCAGCAGGACGACGGGGCGGGGGCGCGCGGAAGCAGGGGACACGGTGCGATTCCTGGTCGATGAACAGGGCCGGCGGGCCCTGCATAGCGTTGCCGGGATTGTAGCGGAGCCGGCGCGACCGGCATGACCAAGGACACACGCAGGCATTGGCGATGTGGCTTAAACCTGTGCGCCCTTCGCCGCATCTCTGTTAGCGAGCCCACCCACGGGAACTCCCAAAGGACCCCGCCCATGATCCGCAACCGCTACACCGTCGCCCTGTCGCTGGCCCTGACCGCCACGGCCATACCCGCTTTCGCCGCCGACCCGAGCATCGACAAGGTCAACGGCAGCATCACCGTCGACGCCGGCGAGCGCTACGGCGACCTGGAAACCGTCAACGGCAGCATCCGCATCGGCGCCAACGCCCGCGTGGCCGACGCCGAAACCGTCAACGGCAGCATCACCGTGGCCGACAGCGTGCAGGCCGGCGGCCTGCAGACCGTCAACGGCAGCATCCGCGTGGGCCGCAACGGCACCATGGGAGACAGCGTGGGCACGGTCAACGGCAGCGTGTTCGTCGACCGCGGCGGCAGCATCCGCGGCGGCGTGGAGACGGTGAACGGCTCCATCGGCCTGGTCGACACCGACGTGTCCGAAGGCATCAACACCGTCAACGGCGACCTGACCGTGGGCGTGGACTCGCACGTCAAGGGCGGCATCACCTACGAGAAGCCGAACTTCCAGCTGCTGTCGAGCAAGCGCCGCAACCCGCGCGTGATCATCGGCCCCAACGCCCAGGTCGACGGACCGCTGGTGTTCAAGCGCGAAGTGGACCTGTACGTGCACACCAGCGCCAAGATCGGCCCGGTCACCGGCGCCAAGGCCGAGCGCTACTCCGGCGACGCCCCGCCCGAGCGCAAGTAAGGCCACTCCGGCCGGGGCCCGACCGCGTATTCACGCTACCGGTCAGGTCCCGGGCCGCGCAGGGACATAGAATCGGGATTCCGCCGATGAAGGCCGTCCCGGAGTAGCCATGTCCCGCTCGCAGATTCACCCGTCTTCCACCGCCTTGCCGCGCGTAGCCGCACTGGCCGCGCTGTCGGCGCTGGCGCTGGCCGCGTGCAAGCCCGAACCGGCGCCTGCGCCGGCCGCCGCGGCGCCCGAAACCGCGGCCACGCCCGCCTCCGCCCACGCCTTCGACGGCGCCATCAACGCCGGCGACTTCGCCGAGCACGTCAAGACCCTGGCTTCGGACGAATACGAAGGCCGCGCGCCGGGCAGCCCCGGCGAGGACAAGACCGTCCAATACCTGGAAGCGCAGTTCAAGCGCATGGGCCTGAAGCCGGGCAACGGCGACAGCTATTTCCAGACCGTGCCGATGGTGGAAACCACGGCCGACGAATCCACCGTGCTCAAGCTCGACGTCAAGGGACAGGCGCGCGAGCTCAAGTTCGGCAGCGACATGGTGCTGGGCACCCGCACCGGACAGGCGGAAGTGAAGGTCGATGCCAGCGATCTGGTGTTCGTCGGCTACGGCGTCAACGCGCCGGAGCAGAAGTGGAACGACTACGCCGGCGTGGACGTCAAGGGCAAGACCGTGGTCATGTTCGTCAACGACCCGGGCTTCCATAACCAGGACGCCAAGCTGTTCGAAGGCAAGCGGATGACTTACTACGGCCGCTGGACCTACAAGTTCGAGGAAGCCGCGCGCCAGGGCGCCAAGGCCGCCCTGATCATCCACGACGACGAAGGCGCGTCCTACGGCTGGGAAGTGGTGAAGAACTCCTGGTCCGGCGCGCAGTTCGACCTGCCGGCCAAGGACGATCCGGAACCGCGCCTGCCGGTGCAGGGCTGGATCACCGGCGACGCCGCGCGCAAGCTGCTGGCCGACCTGGGCCAGGATCTGGACGCGCTGTACAAGGCCGCCGGCACGCCGGGCTTCAAGGCCATCCCGCTGCAGGCCCAGGCCACGGTGGACCTGAAGAGCACGATCAGCCAGAAGTCCTCGCGCAACGTGATCGCGCGGCTGGACGGCGCCAAGCGTCCGGACGAGGCCATCGTCTACATGGCGCACTGGGACCACCTGGGCGACCACGCCGACAAGGGCGGCCACGAAGGCCACGCGACGGACGCCAAGGCGCCGGCCGCGGACACGATCTACAACGGCGCGGTCGACAACGCCACCGGCGTGGCCGGCATCCTGGAGATCGCCGAGGCCTTCACCAAGCAGACGCCGCCGCCGGATCGTTCGCTGCTGTTCGTGGCGGTGACGCTGGAAGAGTCGGGCCTGCTGGGTTCCAAGTACTACGTCGCCCATCCGACCGTGCCGCTGAATAAGACCGTTGCGGTGATCAATCTCGACGCCATGCCGGTGATCGGCAAGGCCCGCGACATGACCGTGATCGGCTACGGCAGCTCGGAGCTGGAGGACATCCTCAAGCCCATCGCGGCCGAACAGGGCCGCACCTTGCATGCCGAAGCCACGCCGGAAGACGGTTTCTACTTCCGCTCCGATCACTTCAACTTCGCCAAGGCCGGCGTGCCCGCGTTGTACGCCAAGGGCGGCGACGACCTGGTCGAAGGCGGCACCACCGCCGGGCAGCAGGCCAACAGCGATTACCGCGACCACCGCTATCACAAGCCCGCCGATCAGTTCGATCCGGCCTGGAAGCTGGATGGCGTGATCCAGGATCTGGACGCGCTGTACGGGGTGGGCAAGGTGCTGGCGGGGAACGAGCAGTGGCCCAACTGGTACGAGGGCAATGCGTTCCGCGCGGCGCATGAGAAGTTGATGAAGGCGGCGGCTAAGTAGGGGCTGCGGCTTGATCGAGGCAAAAGAAGGCCGGCCTCGCGAGAGGCCGGCCTTTTTGTTTTTTCGGGAGCGGAACGTCTGCGCTGTTCGGAGCGGATCGCGGCTCACGCCGCTCCCACAGGGAGCAGGCGCTTTCGACACAGGTGGAAGGTCGCGGTCGCAGCTGGCGCAACTCCTACGGTGGGTGGTGTGGGGTTCGCGGCGATGGCGGGTACGCGGTCGCGGCTTACGCCGCTCCTACCCCGACGCCAGGGCGGCGCCGCATCGGACGATGCTTTCGGCTAGGCTTAACGCGACTTCCGCCTCGGACCCTGCCATGACGCTAGCCCTCGCCTATTGGTGCGTCGTCTTCGTCGCCGTGCTGCCCTACTTGTGGGTATATGTCGCCAAGGCCAGCGGCCAGCGCTACAACAACCGCGACCCGCGTGGCTGGCAGGCCCGCCAGGACAACCCGCGCTCGATCCGCGCCAACGCCGCCCAGCTCAATGCCTTCGAGGCCTTCGCCCCGTTCGCCGCGGGCGTCGTCATGGCCCAGCTGACCGGCGTGGCCCATGGCACCATCGCCGCCCTGGCCGTGGTGTTCGCGATCTCGCGCCTGCTGCACGGCCTGCTGTATCTGGCCGATCGGCACGCCCTGCGCAGCCTGGTCTGGGCGGTCGGCTTCGTTTGCGCGGTCGCGCTGCTGGTGCTGGCCGCATTGAAGGCGGCGGCCATCGCGCCCATCTGATTGGTCACATCGCGGCCTGCGGCGCCCACCGCGGCAGGCCCTGCTTCCGGCGCGCCGCCGGAGCACGGACATCCCCCACCCGGACCCGGCGCGTCCGGCGCAGGCGTTGCGCAAGGCTCCCCCATGAATTCCGGCGTCACCGATACCGTGCAAGCGCTAGAGAGCGGCCTGCAGCACGACGGCTTCCGCTTCGTCGAAGCCGTCACCATGCGCGAGCTGCTGGAGGCGGAGCGACCGCTGGCGGATTGGACGGCCTTCGCCGACAGCTGGAACGACCTGGGGCCGGACAACTACCTGGCCCGGCACGGCCGCGAGCGGCGGCGCCGCTACGCCGTCTACAGCGCCGGCCCCGACGGCGAGATCCGCCGCGAGGCGCACCAGCCGCATTACCAGAGCCTGGACTACAACAGCCTGCAGGGCGATATCGAACGCTGGTTCGAACCGATCGCGGCGAACATCGGCGAAGGCGAGAGCCTGCGCCGCATCCTGGCCTTCTGTCACGGCTTCTTCGGCGCGCTGGCGCCGGCGATCAGCGGCTGGCACATCGAGGTCCACCAGTTCCGCATCGAGGCCCGTCCCGGCCAGGCCGGCGAGCCCACCCCCGAAGGCGTGCACCGCGACGGCGTGGACTACGTGCTGGTGCTGCTCATCGATCGGCAGAACATCGTCAGCGGTACCACCACCATCCACTCCGGCGATGGGCGCGAACTGGGCAGTTTCACGCTGACCACGCCCCTGGATGCGGCTTTGGTCGACGACAGCCGGGTGTTCCATGGCGTGACCGCGGTGACCCCGCAGGATCCCATCCTCCCCGCGCACCGAGACGTGCTGGTGGTGACGCTGCGCGCCAGGGATTCCAGCGCTCCGCGCTGAGGGGTCTGGCAAGGCGTAAGTGCCGGCGCAAGGCCGCTCCTTCGCGTGCCCTCACCCCAACCCCTCTCCCGCATAGCGGGAGAGGGGCTAAAGCGTCAACGTCGATCGAGTCCGTCCTCTCTCCCATTTACGGGAGCGGGTTAGGGTGAAAGGTAAAGGGTAGCGGTCGAATGTGTCCCCTCTCCCGTTCACGGGAGAGGGCTAGGGTGAGGGGGTGAGCGCGAAGCGCGAATGCTCTTGATCTCCGCTCGGGCCCCGAGCTCGCAGCTCCAACAGTAGACCCATAGAGCCTGGCCCCCGCGAAGACGGGGCGGCGCGCGCATCGATCTCGCACGGGAGCTCTGGCGAAGCGTTTTTCTTTGGTTACTTTCTTTTGACGCTTATCAAAAGAAAGTGACCCGGCCGCTTGCGAACGGAAGCTGTTGCTGTTGTTCCTAAGCAAGAGCAACAGCAAAGGCAAATCCCCCGCAATCCCGCTTTTCCAAAGGGGGAAGACAAGCCGGGGCGAAAC
>NZ_QTSU01000006.1 GCF_003382365.1 Lysobacter silvisoli
TGATCTTTGACAGTGTGCGCAGGTGACTTGTGCGGGCGTCTGGCCGGTGGCGTTGTCCATCAGCAGACGTTCGTAACAGAGCAACAAGTCAATTCAAATGCAGAAATGCAAGCGAGTAATTTGGTGCCTGGAACGGGCTCTGCACTCAAAGTATTGGACCTTCGGGTCTAAGCAAATTTAAGTGAAGAGTTTGATCCTGGCTCAGAGTGAACGCTGGCGGCAGGCCTAACACATGCAAGTCGAACGGCAGCACAGAGGAGCTTGCTCCTTGGGTGGCGAGTGGCGGACGGGTGAGGAATGCGTCGGAATCTGCCTCTTTGTGGGGGATAACGTAGGGAAACTTACGCTAATACCGCATACGACCTACGGGTGAAAGTGGGGGACCTTCGGGCCTCACGCAGAGAGATGAGCCGACGCCGGATTAGCTAGTTGGCGGGGTAAAGGCCCACCAAGGCGACGATCCGTAGCTGGTCTGAGAGGATGATCAGCCACACTGGAACTGAGACACGGTCCAGACTCCTACGGGAGGCAGCAGTGGGGAATATTGGACAATGGGCGCAAGCCTGATCCAGCCATGCCGCGTGTGTGAAGAAGGCCTTCGGGTTGTAAAGCACTTTTGTCCGGAAAGAAAACCTTTCGATTAATACTCGGAGGGAATGACGGTACCGGAAGAATAAGCACCGGCTAACTTCGTGCCAGCAGCCGCGGTAATACGAAGGGTGCAAGCGTTACTCGGAATTACTGGGCGTAAAGCGTGCGTAGGTGGTTTGTTAAGTCTGATGTGAAAGCCCTGGGCTCA
The DNA here is from genome assembly GCF_003382365.1 of Lysobacter silvisoli. Taxonomy (NCBI): domain Bacteria; kingdom Pseudomonadati; phylum Pseudomonadota; class Gammaproteobacteria; order Lysobacterales; family Lysobacteraceae; genus Lysobacter; species Lysobacter silvisoli. The sequence goes on from NZ_QTSU01000006.1 coordinate 800, forward strand.
ACCTGGGAACGGCATTGGATACTGGCTTACTAGAGTGCGGTAGAGGGGTGCGGAATTCCCGGTGTAGCAGTGAAATGCGTAGATATCGGGAGGAACATCCGTGGCGAAGGCGGCACCCTGGACCAGCACTGACACTGAGGCACGAAAGCGTGGGGAGCAAACAGGATTAGATACCCTGGTAGTCCACGCCCTAAACGATGCGAACTGGATGTTGGGTGCAACTAGGCACTCAGTATCGAAGCTAACGCGTTAAGTTCGCCGCCTGGGAAGTACGGTCGCAAGACTGAAACTCAAAGGAATTGACGGGGGCCCGCACAAGCGGTGGAGTATGTGGTTTAATTCGATGCAACGCGCAGAACCTTACCTGGCCTTGACATGTCGAGAACTTTCCAGAGATGGATTGGTGCCTTCGGGAACTCGAACACAGGTGCTGCATGGCTGTCGTCAGCTCGTGTCGTGAGATGTTGGGTTAAGTCCCGCAACGAGCGCAACCCTTGTCCTTAGTTGCCAGCACGTAATGGTGGGAACTCTAAGGAGACCGCCGGTGACAAACCGGAGGAAGGTGGGGATGACGTCAAGTCATCATGGCCCTTACGGCCAGGGCTACACACGTACTACAATGGTAGGGACAGAGGGCTGCAAGCCGGCGACGGTGAGCCAATCCCAGAAACCCTATCTCAGTCCGGATTGGAGTCTGCAACTCGACTCCATGAAGTCGGAATCGCTAGTAATCGCAGATCAGCATTGCTGCGGTGAATACGTTCCCGGGCCTTGTACACACCGCCCGTCACACCATGGGAGTTTGTTGCACCAGAAGCAGGTAGCTTAACCTTCGGGAGGGCGCTTGCCACGGTGTGGCCGATGACTGGGGTGAAGTCGTAACAAGGTAGCCGTATCGGAAGGTGCGGCTGGATCACCTCCTTTAGAGACTAAAGACAGCTTAAGCCTGTCAGACGTCCGCACAAGTGACCTGCATTCAGAGTTCCCGGACCTGCCCGTAAGGGTGGTGTACCGCGGGAGCGTCCCCTGTTTTATGGGGCTTTAGCTCAGCTGGGAGAGCACCTGCTTTGCAAGCAGGGGGTCGTCGGTTCGATCCCGACAAGCTCCACCAGGCATTTGCGAATCCCTTCGCAAGAGCCCGCACATCCATGTGCGGACTGTCCAATAGAGCTACAACACTTTTGGGTCTGTAGCTCAGGTGGTTAGAGCGCACCCCTGATAAGGGTGAGGCCGGTGGTTCGAGTCCTCCCAGACCCACCACCAAGTGGTGATGGCTTCCGAAATCTCTGAATGAACTGCGCACACAACAAGATTTGAAGCGGTCGGGCGCTGAAGCCCGCATCGTGTTCTTTGAAAACTGGGATGTAGCGAGCGTTTTGAGACGAATGTCCATGACGTGTCGTAGAGGCTAAGGCGAGTGCCGAGAGGCACTTTATTAATTGAGTCGTTATATTCGAGTTCGGGCTTTGTACCCCCGAACCCTGTGACTCCGAGGCGACTTGGGGTTATATGGTCAAGCGAATAAGCGCACACGGTGGATGCCTTGGCGGTCAGAGGCGATGAAGGACGTGGCAGCCTGCGAAAAGCGTGGGGGAGCTGGCAACAAGCATTGATCCCGCGATGTCCGAATGGGGAAACCCACCTAGCAATAGGTATCCTGCAGTGAATACATAGCTGCTGGAAGCGAACCCGGAGAACTGAAATATCTAAGTACCCGGAGGAAAAGAAATCAACCGAGATTCCCTAAGTAGTGACGAGCGAACGGGGAGCAGCCCTTAAGTTGATTGAGTTTTAGCAAAACGAGTTGGAAAGCTCGGCCATAGACGGTGACAGCCCGGTATGCGAAAAGGCTCATTCAATGAAATCGAGTAAGGCGGGGCACGAGAAACCCTGTCTGAATATGGGGGGACCATCCTCCAAGGCTAAATACTCCTGACCGACCGATAGTGAACCAGTACCGTGAGGGAAAGGCGAAAAGAACCCTGGTGAAGGGAGTGAAATAGACCCTGAAACCGTGTGCGTACAAGCAGTCGGAGCCCGCAAGGGTGACGGCGTACCTTTTGTATAATGGGTCAGCGACTTACTGTTCGTGGCGAGCTTAACCGTATAGGGGAGGCGAAGGGAAACCGAGTCTGATAAGGGCGCATAGTCGCGGGCAGTAGACCCGAAACCGGGTGATCTAGTCATGCCCAGGGTGAAGGTTGAGTAACATCAACTGGAGGCCCGAACCCACTCCCGTTGCAAAGGTAGGGGATGAGGTGTGATTAGGAGTGAAAAGCTAATCGAACCCGGAGATAGCTGGTTCTCCTCGAAAGCTATTTAGGTAGCGCCTCGGACGAATACTGCTGGGGGTAGAGCACTGTTATGGCTAGGGGGTCATTGCGACTTACCAAACCATGGCAAACTCCGAATACCAGTACGTACTATCCGGGAGACACACGGCGGGTGCTAACGTCCGTCGTGAAAAGGGAAACAACCCAGACCCACAGCTAAGGTCCCAAATTCATCGCTAAGTGGTGAACGATGTGGAAAGGCACAGACAGCCAGGAGGTTGGCTTAGAAGCAGCCACCCTTTAAAGAAAGCGTAATAGCTCACTGGTCGAGTCGGTCTGCGCGGAAGATTTAACGGGGCTAAGCGATGAACCGAAGCTTGGGGTGCATACTTCGTATGCGCGGTAGAGGAGCGTTCCGTAAGCCGTTGAAGGTGGATTGAGAAGTCCGCTGGAGGTATCGGAAGTGCGAATGCTGACATGAGTAACGATAATGCGGGTGAAAAGCCCGCACGCCGAAAGCCCAAGGTTTCCTTGCGCAACGTTAATCGACGCAGGGTGAGTCGGCCCCTAAGGCGAGGCAGAAATGCGTAGTCGATGGGAAGCTGGTTAATATTCCAGCACCTCGCGTAAGTGCGATGGAGGGACGGAGAAGGTTAGGTCTACCCGGCGTTGGTTGTCCGGGAGAAAGGCGGTAGGTGTGGGTCTTAGGCAAATCCGGGACCCTTTAACACCGAGCACCGAGACGAGCTCATTAGAGCGAAGTGACCGATACCACGCTTCCAGGAAAAGCTCCTAAGCTTCAGCTTACGCAGACCGTACCGTAAACCGACACAGGTGGGCAGGATGAGAATTCTCAGGCGCTTGAGAGAACTCGGGTGAAGGAACTAGGCAACATGGCACCGTAACTTCGGGAGAAGGTGCGCCCTTCTTGGTGGCTCGTGCGAGCTATAGCTGAGAGGGGCCGCAGTGACCAGGCCGCTGCGACTGTTTATCAAAAACACAGCACTCTGCAAACACGAAAGTGGACGTATAGGGTGTGACGCCTGCCCGGTGCTGGAAGGTTAATTGATGGGGTTAGCCGCAAGGCGAAGCTCTTGATCGAAGCCCCAGTAAACGGCGGCCGTAACTATAACGGTCCTAAGGTAGCGAAATTCCTTGTCGGGTAAGTTCCGACCTGCACGAATGGCGTAACGACAGCGGCGCTGTCTCCACCCGAGACTCAGTGAAATTGAAATCGCTGTGAAGATGCAGCGTTCCCGCGGCAAGACGGAAAGACCCCGTGAACCTTTACTATAGCTTTACACTGAACGTTGAGTTCGTCTGTGTAGGATAGGTGGGAGGCTATGAAACCATGGCGCTAGCTGTGGTGGAGCCATCCTTGAAATACCACCCTGTCGTGCTTGACGTTCTAACCTAGGCCCGTTATCCGGGTCGGGGACCGTGTATGGTGGGTAGTTTGACTGGGGCGGTCTCCTCCCAAAGTGTAACGGAGGAGCACGAAGGTACGCTCAGCGCGGTCGGACATCGCGCACTGTGTGCAAAGGCATAAGCGTGCTTGACTGCAAGATCGACGGATCAAGCAGGTACGAAAGTAGGTCTTAGTGACCCGGTGGTTCTGTATGGAAGGGCCATCGCTCAACGGATAAAAGGTACTCCGGGGATAACAGGCTGATACCGCCCAAGAGTTCATATCGACGGCGGTGTTTGGCACCTCGATGTCGGCTCATCACATCCTGGGGCTGTAGTCGGTCCCAAGGGTATGGCTGTTCGCCATTTAAAGTGGTACGCGAGCTGGGTTCAGAACGTCGTGAGACAGTTCGGTCCCTATCTGTCGTGGGCGTTGGAGATTTGAGAGGGGCTGCTCCTAGTACGAGAGGACCGGAGTGGACGAACCTCTGGTGTTCCGGTTGTCACGCCAGTGGCATTGCCGGGTAGCTATGTTCGGAAGCGATAACCGCTGAAAGCATCTAAGCGGGAAGCGCGCCTCAAGATGAGATCTCCCGGGACTTCAAGTCCCCTAAAGGAACCATCAAGACTAGGTGGTTGATAGGCAGGGTGTGTAAGCACAGCAATGTGTTGAGCTAACCTGTACTAATGATCCGTGTGGCTTGACCATATAACCTCAAGTGGCCTTGGACTCGACGATACGTCGACGACATTCGGCACATCACTCGCTACGTCCCAACTTATTCGCCCAGACGGGGTTCATTCCGTCGAAAGCAACCCAACGAGAGCGTGTGCGCGATCTGTAGAAATACAGACCCGCGACCCTCCACCCTCTCCCTGGTGATAATAGCTGTGTGGAACCACCCGATCCCATCCCGAACTCGGAAGTGAAACGCACACGCGCCGATGGTAGTGTGGCCTAAGCCATGCAAGAGTAGGTCATCGCCAGGGGCTTCATCCGAAGGCCGGTTCCCGTCAGGGGACCGGCCTTCTTCTTTGCGCGCGATAAAAGTTTATGTGGCCGAGTTAATCCGTCGGCCGCC
>NZ_QTSU01000007.1 GCF_003382365.1 Lysobacter silvisoli
GACAAGACCGCCGGCACCCCGTCGGGCAACACCGCGGGCAGCACGATTGCTTACACCTTCCTGGTGACCAACACCGGTAACGTGACGATCACGGGCATTGCCGTGAACGACGCGCAGCTGGATGCGGCTGCGACCTGTCCGGTGACGACGTTGGCCCCGGGTGCGACGACCACCTGCACCGGCACCCACACCATCACCCAGGCGGAGGTGGACGCCGGCACGTCGAACAACAGCGCGACGGCCAGCGGCACCGATCCGTCTGGCGGCACGACCACCAGTCCGCCGGATACCACGACCACGCCGATCGCATCTGCGCCGGCGATGACCCTGGCCAAGACCGCGTCGCCGACGACCGTGTCCGCGGCGGGTGACACCGTGTCCTACTCGTTCGCAGTGACCAACAGCGGCAACGTGACCATCAGCAACCTGGTCATCAACGAAACCGCGTTCAGCGGCACGGGTACGGCTCCGGTCATCACCTGCCCGGTGACCACGCTGGCGCCGGGTGCGAGTACGACCTGCACCGGCAACTACACCGTCACTCAAGCCGACATCGATGTCGGTTCGGTCACCAACACCGCCACCGCGTCCGGTAACGATCCCAGCGGCGGCACGGCGACTAGCCCGCCGTCGAGCGCCACGGTGACGGCGGCTCCTGCGCCTACGTTGACCATCGACAAGACGGCGGGCACGCCGTCGGGTAACACCGCCGGCAGCACGATTGCCTACAGCTTCCTGGTGACCAACACCGGCAATGTGACGATCACCGGCATCGCCGTGAACGACGCGCAGCTGGATGCGGCGGCCGTTTGCCCGGTCACGACCTTGGCTCCGGGTGCGAATACCACCTGCACCGGCACCCACACCATCACGCAGGCCGAGATCGACGCGGGCACGGTGAACAACAGCGCCACCGTGACCGGCACACCGCCGGGCGGCGGCACCACCACCAGCCCGCCGGACACCACGACGACGCCGATCGCTCCGGCGCCGGCGATGACGGTCGACAAGACCGCCGGCAC